>CAVHIG010000012.1:0-36250 GCA_963636105.1 Anaerovoracaceae bacterium | reverse complement strand
AAATTGTTCATAGTGGGCTTTGAACAGTAACCAGAAAACCAATCGACTTGCACATGGAGGCTCGGCCTACACCTACCTGAGGGACCAAATCTTTGTAGTGCTTGCGAAGCCTTCAGAGCTTTTCAATCTGAGAGACGTAGAGTAGAGGAGGCGGCAAGTATGAAATTACCTATCAAGACGAGAGTATTGCAATACGGAATCGATAAAAACGCACCGTTTGACGCGGCAGAGGTCGCGGAAGTACTCGAAAAGGAGTATAAGGGCGAAAGAACGGCCACAAAGAAGAATATCGAAAAGATTATAAGTACGTATTGCGGCGTGGGTATCATGAAGGCAGTGAGCATAGAATTTGCGGACGGAAGTGAGAGCGAGCTTGCACTCACATATAAGGTCATGGAATTCGGAAAAAACTGCAAAAAAATGATTCCGGATGTATAAAAAAACAGCGTAGGAATGGGGAAGACCTCATGCCTACGCTATTTTTTTAGGTAAAATGGTATATAGGAAAAGGTTAGGAGAAAAATCCTATATAACCCGTTCTGTCAAAACTATATATTTGCAGTATCTGAAGTTTGTAATACTTTGTAACGTTCCGACCTGCTTATTATATCACATTCTGATAATTTTGCACTACTTTTATGTAAAATTTATATTATTTTTTAGCGAGTGGTTTTTCCGTGTACTCATGTGCGCATTTATTTTTTGAAATTTATTTCAGTTTTATCTTGACAATTTCAGGCTTTCATTATATTATAATAGTACTTACGTTATGAGTTATCGTAAATAGCAACTAAACAGAGGAAAATGAAAAAGGAAGTGCCAAAATGAAAAAGATTACAGTTGTAGGTTGCGGTGTAATGGGGAGCTCGATCATCAATGCACTGCTCAATGGCGGTATCGAAGTAACAATCGTAGATCTTAATAAAGCCGCTGCAGAAAAGTTTCTCTCAAGAGGTGCAAAGTATTATCCAAGTCTCAATGAAGTAGAAGAAGATAATGATTGCATATTCTGACGAATGTAAAAATTACACAGGTAAGTTTGAAGATGCTTCAGAATGCACACTTAGAATCGAAACAACAGCTATGAAGACAATTCTCGATTCTATGCACTCTGTCGGCGTAAAGACACCTTGCGGAGATTCCATACTTGAGCTCTTCCAGAAGGGCGTAGAGAGTGGAAACAGCGCAAAGAACGTCGTTGCCATCGTAAACGAGCTTATTTAGCTTACCCTCCTCTTCTCTCTCCGAACGGGCTGCGGACTTTAAAGTTTCGCGGCCCGTTTTTAAATTTTCTCATTCGTTTACTACGTTTACTGCTCATAAAAAAAATGATATAATAGTCGCATGTAAGGCTTGCAATAGCTATGAGTAAATGTTAAAATATTGTCAAGCGCCTGCGGAAGTACGTCTGCGAGGGCTTTTCGCGGAAACTGCGCAGTTTCCGCAAGAAAACCTCAATCTCGCGTATGCCGGGGGATGCTTGCAATAAAAAGAAAGGAAAAAATGGCAGAAAGAAGAAAGCAGTGGGGAGTACCTGAAAAGCCTCACGCGTACAAATTGATAGATGAGGACATAAGGGGAGGGACACTCAAAAACCTCCTTCTTCTTTGCGGACGCGAGCAGTTTTTTGTCGAATGGGCTGTAGGCTGCATAGTCAAAAAATACGTAAATCCTGCCGCGAAAGCACTGGATTTTGTGAAGCTTGAGGGCGAAAGCACGAGCGTAGATGAGATATTGCTCGCCTGCGAGACCTTCAGCATGTTTTCAGAAAAAAGAGTGGTCTGGGTCAGGGATTTTGCGCCGCTTGGGAGCGCCAGGGCCAAGGGCTATGGCGAGGCTGAGGAAAAGCGGCTTTTGGAATTTTTTAAAGAAATGCCAGAAAGCTGCATTTTGATCCTCTCGGCGGAGAAGGTGGATGGACGCAAAAAGATTGTCAAAGATTTATCATCTATCGGACATATGTACCAGTTCGACACACTTGACGATGCTACACTCAAAGTTTTTATCCGCGGCAGGTTCAAAAGAGCTGGAAAGCACATCGAAGAGCCGATGGTGCGAGCCATAATCGAAAAGAGCGGATATTACAACAAGGATTCGGAATATGACCTTTTTGCGCTTGAAAACGACTTGAAAAAGATAGTGGCGCATAGCAGCGGTCAGGAGATTCTACTCTCGGACGTGAAGGCCTCGGTGGAGGGCGACGCGCAGTCAAACGTCTTTGAGATGGTAGAAGCGGCCAGCCGCGGAAGGAAAGAAGAGGCCTACTGGATTTTTGCGAACTTTATGGAGGGCAAGGATGATGCTTTGGCATATTTGCCGCTTTCCCTGCTCGCCACGCAATTTGAGCTCGTACTTTCGGTAAAAGAGATGAGCGCGGAGCGTATGAACCCGGCGCAGATGAAAAAAATCCTCGGCGTGCATGAATTCCGTATAAAAAAGGCCATGGAGCTTCGCGACAGATATTCTGTGCAGGATTTGCATCGCATACTCATGAGCATATACTCGGTGGATAAAAATGTAAAATCAGGGAATCTACCTATAAAGCTTGCGCTGGAGATGCTGATAGCTCAGCTTTAGAAAGGCGGTGACATGATGGACAATCAAAAGCAAGTGCGTGCCGACATGATGCTACTTTTGGTGACGCTATGCTGGGGAGTATCCTACTACCTGATGGATCTTTGTCTCACTGACATGGGGCCATTTACACTAAACGCTTTCAGATTCCTGGGAGCCTTTGTGGTGGCTTGCGTCATAAGCTTTCCAAAGCTGAGGCCTATAAATAGGACGACGCTCAAGTATAGCTTTCTCGTGGGCTTTGCGCTGGTCTTTGTATACATAGGGGCTACCTTTGGCGTGATGTATACCAGCATCTCAAACTCCGGCTTTCTGTGCGCGCTCACGGTGGTATTTACACCCATACTTGCCTTGATTTTCAAGAAGCAGGTGCCGAGCAAAAAATTTCTTCTTGTCCTGCTGCTTTCGGTGGTCGGCATAGGCTTACTGACGCTAAATGAGGATTTCAGACCGGCTTTAGGAGACATCCTGTGCATAATGTGCGCTGTGGCATACGCGATAGATCTTTTGCTTACGGAAACGGCGGTAGCCTGCGAAAGGGTCGATGCATTCCAGCTGGGGGTATTTCAGCTGGGAGTTACCGGGCTTTTTATGCTGATACTTGCTATGATCTTTGAAACTCCGCATTTTCCGACGACGCCGAAAATCTGGGGCAGTGCGATATTCCTTTCAATCTTTTGCACAGGCGTGGCCTTTATTGTGCAGGCCGTGGCACAGCAATATACCTCAGCCTCGCATGTCGGGGTCATATTTACACTTGAACCGGTTTTTTCGGGTGTTGTGGCATATTTTTTCGCAAACGAAGTGCTTTTGCCGAGGGCATATGTCGGCGCGGTACTCATGATAGCGAGTCTTTTCATAATGGAGATCGATTTTTCGGTATTCACGAAGGGAAAAAAGGACGGCCTGACAAAGCAAAATAATGAGGGTAAAGGCATAGGCCAGTGAAAAAAACTTATTTTGCGCATTTATGGGATATTTTGGTTGAAACAAATTAGGTAGAGTGATAAAATAAAAGTTGCTGTATGTTCGGAATATTTTGTCATGCGGCATGAATGGTAAGAAGGAACTTAAGGAGGAGAAAGAATGTTCAAGATCTTGAGAGCGGAGCATCTGACAGAAAATATTGTTCTGATGGATGTAGAAGCAAAGAGAGTAGCAAAATCTTGTCTGCCGGGACAGTTTATTATCGTCAGACTTGATGAAAAGGGAGAAAGAATCCCACTTACAATCACTGATTATGATAGAGAAAAGGGTACGGTTACAATCGTATTCCAGCCTGTAGGTGCATCTACTCATAAGTTTGCACAGCTGAAGGCCGGAGACTATTTTATGGATTTTGTAGGCCCTCTGGGACATCCGTCCGAGCTCATCACTGATGATATAGAAGAGACAAAGAAGAAAAAGATTCTGTTTGTTGCCGGCGGCGTAGGCACAGCTCCTGTATATCCGCAGGTAAAGTGGCTGCATGAGCATGGAATCGATACTGATGTAATCATCGGCGCAAAGACAAAGGATCTGCTGATCATGGAAGAGGATTTCAAGAAGGTTGCCGGAAATCTGTACATCACAACTGATGACGGAAGCTATGGCAGAAGCGGTATGGTTACCAAGGTAATCGAGGATCTCGCCGCGGAAGGAAAGCACTACGATGTATGCGTTTCTATCGGACCTATGATCATGATGAAGTTCTGCTGCCTGACTACAAAGAAGCTGGGCATCCCTACTATCGTCAGCATGAACCCAATCATGGTAGATGGTACTGGTATGTGTGGCGCATGTCGTCTGACAGTAGGCGATGAGGTGAAGTTTGCCTGCGTAGACGGACCTGAGTTTGACGGTCATAAGATCAATTTCGATGAAGCTATGAAGCGTCAGGCTATGTATAAGACTGCTGAGGGAAGAGCTCTTCTTGCATACCAGGAAGGCGACACTCATCACGGCGGATGCGGACATTGCGGAGGTGACAAATAATGGAAGGATTGAATAAAGTACCTGTAAGGGAGCAGGATCCAAAGGTAAGAGCAACCAACTTTGAAGAGGTTTGCCTGGGTTATAATAAAGAAGAAGCTATTGCGGAGGCAAAGCGCTGCCTGCAGTGCAAAAAGCCTATGTGCTCTATGGGATGTCCTGTAGCCATAGATATCCCTGGATTTATCCATCAGATCGTAGAGGAGAATTTTGAAGAGGCATATCAGATTCTGAGCGCTTCATCCTCACTGCCTGCTGTATGCGGTCGTGTATGCCCGCAGGAGAGCCAGTGCGAGGGAAAATGTATCCGCGGAATAAAGGGCGAGCCTGTTGCTATCGGTAAGCTTGAGCGTTTTGTAGCCGACTGGGCAAGAGAAAACGGAATCAAGCCAAAGAAGGCAGACAAGATGAATGGAAAGAAGGTCGCGGTTATAGGCTCCGGTCCGTCAGGACTGTCTTGCGCAGGCGACCTTGCAAAGCTTGGCTATGAAGTGACTATTTTTGAGGCACTCCATGAGGCAGGCGGCGTACTTACATATGGAATTCCTGAATTCCGTCTTCCAAAGGACAAGGTAGTAAAGCCTGAGGTTGAAAACGTACAGTCTCTCGGCGTAATAATCGAGAAGGACGTCATTGTAGGCAAGTCCGTAACAATCGACGAGCTCCTCAATGAAGAGGGCTTCGATGCTGTATTTATCGGCTCCGGCGCAGGTCTCCCGATGTTTATGGGAATCCCTGGAGAAAACGCAAATGGCGTATTCTCCGCAAATGAATATCTGACAAGAAGCAACCTGATGAAGGCAAGACTGGATGATTATGCTACTCCAATGCCTGAGAGCAAGAAGGCAGTCATCGTCGGAGGCGGAAACGTTGCGATGGATGCTGCGAGGACGGCTCTTCGTCTGGGCGCAGAGACTCACATAGTATACAGAAGAAGTGAAGCAGAGCTTCCTGCAAGAGTAGAAGAAGTACATCACGCAAAGGAAGAGGGCATCATCTTTGACCTTTTGACAAACCCTGTAGAAATCCTTGCTGATGATAAGGGCTGGGTAAGAGCTATACGCTGCATAAGAATGGAGCTTGGCGAGCCTGATGCTTCCGGAAGACGTCGTCCGGTACCTGTAGAGGGTTCTGAGTTTGAGATTGAGTGCGACGCTGTAATCATGTCCCTCGGTACTTCTCCAAACCCACTGATCTCTTCGACTACAAAGGGACTCGAGGTCAATAAGAAGAAGTGCATCGTTGCAGAGGCAGATACTGGTAAGACAAGCAAGGACGGCGTATATGCCGGTGGTGATGCTGTAACCGGTGCAGCGACTGTAATCCTGGCTATGGAAGCAGGCCGCGCAGGTGCAAAGGGAATCCACGAATTCCTGTCCAAATAAGGAGAGCTATGATCAAGCATATCGTAAGCTGGAAATTCAAGCCTGAGCTGACAGGTGAGCAAAGGGCAGCTCTTGCGGCTGACCTGGAAAGACGCCTGCTTGAGGTAAAGGAAGTCGCAAGCGGAGTGATTGGCGTAAAGGTAATCGCGCCGCCGCTTTCTACAAGCACTGTGGATGTTATTCTCGACAGCAGCTTTGAGACGGCAGAGGCTTTGGCAGCATACCAGGTGCATCCTAAGCACGTGGAGGCGATCGGCGCATGTGTAAAGCCATATCTGACAGATCGTACCTGCTGCGATTACGAAGTCGAATAACAAAATAACAAAGATAAAATCCCGCTCTGGCGCAGTGCCAAAGCGGGATTTTTGCTGTAAAAAACATCTGAAAGTGATTGACATTTCCTTGCGAGCCCGCTATAATTGTTTCGTTTGGAGCTTTGCAACGGATATCGAAGTCTTTGCAATGTCTCCTGCAAAATATATAAATATGGCTAGGGGAGCTTTCGCTGAGAGTCCACACCGCAAGGTACAGGATACCCTCAAGACCTGATTCGGTTAATGCCGACGTAGGCAAGCGTTTGGAACAAAATATTTGTCTTGCAAGGAAAATACAGATTTTCTTTTAGATTCCATTGTATGGCGGTATTTTAAAAAGAGCCCCTCCTAGAAGATTCAGGAGGTTTTTTTATGTCTTATGAAAACATGCAAGGATTCTTTGAATCCACAACGGGACAGATTGTCTCGACAGTAGTACTTATTCTGCTCTTTCTGGGCGTACTTATCGGCGGCAAGGGTAAGAAAACTACTACAAAGTCACTCGTTACTTCCGCGCTTCTCGTAGCACTTTCAATCGTGCTCAACCAGATTACATTTTTCCAGATGCCGCAGGGAGGCAGCGTATCACCGTTTTCGATGCTTCCGATTGTGCTGTGCGCGTACTTCTTCGGAACTCGCCGCGGCGTAATGTGTGGTATGTGCGTAGGCATGATTGACCTTATATTTAAGCCTTATGTAATCCACCCTATGCAGCTGCTTTTGGATTATCCACTCGCATTCGGAGCGATAGGCTTTGCGGGCCTTATCTTCAAGCTCAAAAAGGACGGCCTGATTCCGGCATATCTCTTCGGCGTGCTCGGTCGCTACATCTGCGCGGTACTTTCAGGAGTAATATTCTTCGGGGCATATGCGCCTGAAAATTTCAATCCTTTGACGTGGTCACTCTGGTACAACCTCACATACCTTGGCATAGAGGCTGTCATCACTGTAGCGATACTCATGATTCCGTCAATCCGTCGCGCCTTCAAACGCCTGAAAACCGAACTCGACCAAAACTAAGAGAAGAGAATATTAGAAATTCTTTAAAAAAACACATCCCAGGCCGCGGATATGTGGTAAAATAGACACATGGGTAAAAAATCATTTTTAAAGGGCGCGGCGATCCTGGGCATCGCAGGCTTGCTGGTGCAAGTCATGGGCGCAATATTTCGAATTCCACTTGGGAATATAATAGGCGATGAGGGTATGGGCTATTATCAGACCGCATATCCTATCTACGTATTTTTGCTGGTATTTTCCACAAACGGCGCGCCGGCAGCTATCTCAAAGATGACCTCTGAGAGAATCGCAACCGGCAGACCTGACGAGGCACACCGCGTATTTAAGCTGTCATTTATTTTGATGACTGCTTTTGGCATCGCGGCGTCCTCAGCGGTCTTTTTCGGCGCGCATACGATTATAAAGCTGATGAGCGGGCATCCAGACGCATACTACGCAATGGCGGCCATCGCACCGGCACTGCTTTTTGTACCTATAATGTCCGTATTTCGCGGATATTTCCAGGGTATGCAGGAAATGGGACCGACAGCGGTATCCCAGCTTTGCGAGCAGGCGCTTCGAGTGGCGGCAGGCCTCAGCCTTTCATTTGTACTCCTTTCAAAGGGCGTAAAGTACGCTGCGGCAGGCGGTACCTCAGGCGCAAGCATCGGACCGATTGCGGGCGTTTTGGTGCTTATCGTAATCTACATGCGTAAGCGCGGGGATATTTTGGAAGGAATCAGGCGCTCTTCTTGCGGAAACGGCGCAGACCCCGCGGAGGGAGCGGTTTCCGGCAAAGAGGGAGGCCTCGCAGTTTCCGCGGCCGGTGAAAAAGAGAGCGCGGGCAGCATTTTAAAGACCTTGTTTTGGATATCCATACCTATCACCATAGGTGTATCCATACTTCCGATAATGAATATGGCGGATGTGGCTCTTGTCATGGCAAGGCTGCAAAGCGCGGGCTACAGCGTGGAGGAGGCAAATGCGCTCTACGGACAGCTGACAGGCCTTGCGGGACCGATAATCAATATCCCGATGGCACTTGCGCTTTCTATGGCGCTTTCCATGGTACCGGCTATAGCGGCGGCACATGGAGCGGGCGACAAGGAATTCTTGGCAGAAAATGTAAGGCTGGGACTCAGAACCTCGATTATCATAGGCTTCCCTTGCAGCTTTGGACTTATGGCGCTTGCGGAGCCGATTATGAGGCTTTTGTATCCTATGCAGACCGAGAGCGCTGTATCATCAGCAAGCTGCCTCTTTATACTTGCGATAGGCGTGGTATTCCTGTGCGCGGCGCAGACGATGGCAGGCACTCTTCAGGGACTCGGAAGACCAGGAAAGGCAGTATGGAGCCTTATAGCGGGTCTTGCGGCAAAGTGTATTGTGACCTATGTATTGACCGCGATTCCGGCTTTGAACGTGGACGGCGCGGCCATAGGCAGCACGGTAGGATATATTGTAATCGGCCTTTTAAACTTTGCGCAGGTGCGCAATATGACCGGAATCACCTTTGACATGAAGCTTTCTGTTGTAAAGCCTCTCGGGGCGAGCGTCGCTATGTATGTGATAGTGGTGCTTGTATACAAATTGGGCGCGGGTCTTCTCGGAAACAGCCTCGCTACGGTGCTTTCGATAGCTATAGGCGCGGCGGCATATGGCGTGCTCCTGCTCAAGCTCAAGGCTATCACGGCTGAGGAGATAGAGACATTGCCAAAGGGGAAGGCGCTTGTGAAGATTTGCAGGAAGTGCAGACTTTTGTAAAAGGCTCGGCCTACACCTACCCTCGGGACCTAACCGGCCTACACCTGAATTTACGGAGAACGATATGGCTTGGACTAATGAACAGCGTAGCGCCATTGACGCAAGGGGAAAAAACATGCTTGTGTCTGCGGCGGCGGGCTCGGGCAAGACATCTGTTCTTGTCGAAAGAATAAAAAAGCTGATTATAGAGGACGGGGTGCCCATAGACAGGATGCTCGTCGTGACCTTTACGAATGCGGCGGCGAGCGAGATGAAGGAGAAAATCGTCAAGGCTATCACTGCCGAGATTGAGAAAGATCCCGAACGCTCCGGCTTTTTGAGACAGCAATTGAATGTCATACACAAAGCGAATATAAGTACATTTCACGCCTTTGCTCTTGAAGTCATAAGGCGTTATTTTCATGTCATTTCGATGGAGCCGAATTTTAAAATCTGCGATGAGGCGCAGAGGGCGATTCTGCTTTCTGATTCGATGGACGAGCTCTTCGAGGAGCGTTTTGAGTCGGGAAATAAGGAATTCAGGGAATTTCTGGATTGTTATGCGACGGGCAGGAGCTTTGAGCAGGCCAAGGCGATGATTCTGGAGCTTCATAAGACGATGCAAAGTCTGCCGGAGCCTTTGGAGTGGCTGGATAAGACGGTAGAGACGCTCTCAGATAGGGAGTTTCTTGCGGAGAGCCTTTGCGAGCAGATGCTGGACTTTGCGCATGCCTCTCTTGTGAGCGTGCTGAGGACGTTTATGCAGGCGGAAAAGCTCCTTGATGAAAACGGCCTCATAAAGCTTACGGCCAAGGTACATTCGGATGTGGAGGCCGTAGCGGATATGCTTCGGATTTTTTCCGCGGAGGGCGGCGCTCAGGCCGTTTTTGAGTCTATGCGCAGTGCTTTGGATGCCTTTACGGCGGTGCGACTTGTAGCCACAAAGGATGAGAAAAGCGATTTTGCCGCAATCAGAGATTCAGTCAAGAAAATCAGGGATCTTGGCAAAAAAATCATCAATGATCTAAAGAAAGATTTCTTTGCTGCGGAGCTTTCCGAGCAGATCGAGCAGGTGAGCTCTACCTATCCTATGGCAAGCTGCCTTGCGGACTTGACAAGGGAATTTGACCGGATTTTCAAGGCGGCGAAGGCCGAAAAGGGCCTTGTGGATTTCAACGACATAGAGCATCTCGCCTTGAAAATTTTGGAAAACGAGGACGTGACCGCGGAGTACAGAGAAAAATTTGACTATATATTTGTAGACGAGTATCAGGACAGCAATCTCATCCAGGACGAGCTCATTTCAAGGGTAAAGAGGGATGACAACGTCTTCATGGTCGGAGATGTAAAGCAGAGCATTTACAAATTCCGTCTGGCTGAGCCTGAGATTTTCATGGAAAAATATGAAAGATTTGGGCGCGGCGAGGACGAAAACAGCGTCAAGCTTGATCTCAATACGAATTTCAGATGCAAGGGAAATATTGTAAAAACTGTAAACGCAATATGCCTGCCGCTCATATACGGCTATCAGGATTCACAGCTGAACAAGGGCGTGGCCTACGAGGGCAGACTTGACTATCCTACGGAGCTTCATCTTATAGAGACAAAGAGCATGGACGATCTGCCCTCAGAGCTTGCCGAGCTCAAAGCAGCCGAGCTTGAGGCAAAAAATGTCGCTTCCATAATAAAGGAGCAGCTTGGAAAAGAAATCTCCTGCGTAGCGGCAGACGGCAGCGAGGAGATAAAAAACATCACATACCGGGACATAGTCGTGCTCATGCGCAGCGTAAAGGGCAATGCGGACCTATATTACCAAACCCTGATGGATGAAGGCATTCCTGTATATGTAGACGAATCGGACGGATATTTTGACACGCTCGAAATAGAGCTTTTTATGAACCTTTTGCGAGTGATAGACAACAGAAGGCAGGACATTCCGCTGCTTTCCGTACTTCGCTCGCGCCCGTTTGGCTTTACGATAAGTGAGCTTGCCAAAATACGCATTCATAAGAAAAAATGCAGCTACTTTGAGGCCTTCAAGGCCTATGCAGATGCGGAAACGGCAGAGAACCTAAAGGAGTGCGCAGAATCGAAAAATGCGGAGGCTCTCGAGGCTTGCGCTGACGCGGCAGTCGATGAGACTCTCAGCAGAAAGTGCGCGGATTTTCTCGAAAAAATCGCTGCCTGGAGACGGCTTTCGCAGGCACTTTCCCTTGACGAATTCTGCTGGCGCCTCATGCTTGAAAGCGGCTATTTTGTATACGCGGGAGCACTTCCGGCAGGCCAGCAAAGGCAGGCGAATATGCGTGCGCTTGTGGACAAGACCCTGAAATACTCCGCGGGCACCTCAGGCGGCCTCTACGGCTTCATCAGCTATGTGGAATCCTTGCAAAAGCGCGGTGTTGCCGCAGGGCAGGTCAAAATGATAGGCGAAAATGACAATGTAGTACGCATCATGACCATCCACAAGAGCAAAGGCCTGGAATTCCCTGTGGTGATTCTGGCCGGCATGGGCAGCAGGATAAATACATCGAAAGCTACCGGCGCGCTGAGCCTTCACAAAAACGTAGGCATAGGCCTCAGATACGTGGATCTTGAGCAGGGCTGCTATTACAGAACCATATTGCAAAAACTTGTGGACAAGCATCTTTTGAGAGAGCAAATGGAAGAGGAGAAGCGAATTCTCTACGTGGCTATCACGAGGGCAAAGGACAGGCTCATATTGAGCGGCGCGGTAAAGGATGCGGAGCTTGCGGCGGAGGGATATCGCATAGCGGATCCGGGCGTGGGCGAGTCTGCCGCGAGCTATCTCGATTTTGTGGCGCCGACCTTCTATAAAAATGCGGATTCCATGAGCGATGTAATGAAAATCCGCGTAAGGGACAGGCAAAGCTTTTTGGAGACAGGCGCGAGAGAATTTTTCGAGGGCAGAAAGCGCCTTGAGTCTCTTTTTTCTGATGTCACGGAGCCTGATGAGAGCGGAGCGAGTGCTGAGAATAAAAGTAAAATGCCGGAATTTGAGGAAATTTCAAGGCGCTTCTCCTACGAATATCCATGGAAGACCGAGCTTGGAATCAAGGCAAAGTATTCCGTAACAGAGCTGAATGAGCAAAATAGAGAAGAAGCGGCGAAGCAGCGCAGACAAAACGGCATAAGCTCGCGGCCTCTTTCGGTGCCTGATTTTGCGCTCGCAAGGACCGGATTTACGGCGGCGGAGCGAGGCACGATAATGCATACGGCGTTTCAGCACCTGGACTTCACGACGGCGCAGCCTACGAAAAAATATATGGAGGCTTACGTCGAGAGCCTTGTCGCGCGGGAAATTCTTACAAAAGAGGAAGCTGCCGCGGTGAATGTATATAAGCTCATAGCTTTCCTGAAGTCGGATTTGGGACGGCGCGCGGCTGCCTCGCCTATGATTTCTAAGGAAACGCCGTTTAATCTCCTTGTGGGGGAGGGTGCGGGGCAGGTTCTCGTGCAAGGTATCATCGACTGCTACTTCGAGGAGCAAAACGCAGCCGGCGAGAAGGAATATGTGCTCATAGATTATAAGACAAATTATGTGGGCGCGGAGGAGCTTTCGTCACTTGATGAAAATGGCAGAAGTCAGGGCCTTATGCGCATGAAAAATATGTATTCAAAGCAGGTGGAGATCTATCGCAAGGCTCTTGAAGAAATAAAGCATATAAAGGTAAAGGAGAGCTACCTCTACCTTATCAGCATAGAGGCGGCTGTTTGCATGGATTAGAAAAGATAAAAGTGGCTGTGAAAAACTCTTTCGTTTTTTCACAGCCGCTTTTTTAGTCTAAGTAAAAGGAATTTATTTTTTGAGGAGTGGCGCAAAATTTTTTACATGGTCCTTGATGGCTTGAAATGTCTCATCACTCATGTCGTGCTCAAGCTTGCACGCGTCTTCTGCCGCGACTTCACCGGTCACACCGAGGCGGATTAGAAATTCGGTGAGCAGTGTATGACGTTCGTAGATTTTTTCGCCTATAGCTTTGCCGGAATCTGTCAATGAGAGAAAGCCGTCTTTATCAGATACCAGATATCCGCCTTCCTTCAGAAGGCCTACAGCGCGGCTTACACTCGGCTTTGAAAAGCCCATATATTCTGCTACATCAAGCGAGCGCACATTGCCTATTGTCCTGGACAAAATATATATAGTTTCGAGGTACATCTCCCCAGATTCAAGTAATCGCATATGAAAATCTCCATTCCGCCGCCTTGCGTCGGTCAAATTATTTAGTAAGCGCTCTTATCCCAAAGGCAAGGAATGATAAGAGACTCCTATTTATCTTATCACCAAACAAAAGGGAATGCAATAAGTAAAAATAACTTATTAACTCCATAAAATGGCAGAAAAAAATTCGTGAAATTTTTAAAAAAAGTTCTTGACAAATTTGCCGTGGCATAGTAACATTTATCGTGGTTAGCGAGCGCTAACCTAATTTTAAGCTGCAAAGTTAGCTCGAGCTAACCTTCAGCAAGCGGTTTTGGGGTATTAGGAAACCGGAGATAAATAAATCGGCGATAGATATAAGGTCGATAAATATAAGGAAGTGAGGAAAAGTAATGATGCCACTTGTACTTGCAAATGTTGGTGAAGAAAATACAATAAAGAAAATCGGGGGCTCTCCCGAGGTAAGAAAGCATTTGGAGAATCTGGGCTTCGTGGTAGGCGGCACTGTTACAACAGTAAGCTCCCTTGGCGGAAATATCATCGTAAAGGTCAAGGAAGCGCGTGTGGCTATAAGCGAAGAGATGGCACGTAAGATTATGATCTAATGTCCGCTTGCACAGCGGATTATATCAAAAGTATGCACTGATATATTTTAAGGAGGATTTGAACATATGAAAACACTTAGGGAAGCGAAGGTCGGAGATACCGTCAAAATTGTAAAGCTTCACGGTGAGGGTGCCGTAAAGCGCCGTATCATGGACATGGGAATCACAAAGGGCATTGAGCTTACAATTCGTAAGGTGGCGCCGCTTGGGGATCCTATTCAGGTTACGGTACGTGGCTATGAGCTTTCGATACGTAAGGCTGACGCTGAAATGATAGAAATCGAATAAATAAAGCGCATTGAGCAGTCAGGCGCTTTAAATTTTGCCTGATAGTTAGCAAAGGCTAATGCGCTGTGACACAGTGATACAGTGGTGAAGAACGAAAAAAGATATAGTCGAAGCAATATGCAAAAGTAATGATATAAGCCAATAAAAACCTATAAAAACCTATATAATATCAAAACTTTGAGGCTAAAACTGTCTTTGGAGACTCGGCCTACACCTACCTTCGGGACCAAATCGACTTACACATGGTCCCTCAGGCAGCTTAGGCCTCGCTACATAAATATTATGTAATTAAAGAAACAAGCCTTGAGAAATATTAGAAACCACTTGTATAAGCTTATAATTTGCAAAAACATATAAAAATGACGATGCAAATTTGAAAAGGGAGGAAAATAGAAATGAATTTAAGGATCGCACTTGCGGGAAACCCAAACTGCGGTAAAACGACACTGTTTAACGCACTTACGGGTTCAAACCAGTTTGTTGGAAACTGGCCGGGTGTTACAGTAGAAAAAAAGGAAGGTAAGCTCAAGAAGCACGATGGAGTAATCATCACAGACCTTCCGGGTATTTACTCACTGTCACCATACACACTTGAAGAGGTCGTAGCTCGTAACTATCTCATAGGTGAGAGACCTGACGCCATCTTGAACATCATCGATGGTACAAATCTCGAGAGAAACCTTTATCTGACTACACAGCTCACAGAGCTTGGAATTCCGGTAGTTGTTGCGATAAACATGATGGATATCGTAAAGAAAAACGGAGACAAGATCGATACAAAGGAGCTTTCAAGACAGCTCGGATGCAAGGTTGTTGAGATATCCGCTCTGAAGGGCACAGGTATTATGGAGGCTGCGCAGGAAGCAATCGACGCGGCTCAAAATACAAAGACAATTCCTCAGCATACATTCTCAGGCTGCGTAGAGCATGCAATCGCTCACATCGAAGAGGCTACTCTTCACAATCTTCCTGAGGAGCAGCAGAGATGGTATGCTATCAAGATCTTTGAGAGAGACGACAAGGTGCTTGCTTCTCTGAACATCGACAGCCAGGTACTCAGCCACATCGAAAATGACATCGTAGCCGCTGAGAAGGAGCTCGATGATGATGCAGAGAGTATCATCACAAACGAAAGATACATATACATCGCTTCCGTTATAAAGGCTTGCTACAAGAAGAAGAGCAACGAAAAGTTCTCATCTTCAGATAAGATTGACCAGATCGTTACAAACAGAGTACTCGGACTTCCGATCTTTGCTATCGTAATGTTCCTCGTATACTACATTTCGATGGTTACAGTCGGCTCCGCGGCTACAGACTGGGCAAATGACGGACTCTTTGGCGACGGCTGGCACCTCTTTGGAAACGGCACAGCGCAGTATGAGGAGGCAGCTGAGCAATATGGCGACACAGACCTCATCATAGACGCGTTTGTACAGGAATACGGTGATGACAGCATCGCGGCAGCACTCGACAGCGAAGACGAAGCCTACAGCGAGGACGCGGCAGCTACGGCTCTTGCGGAACTCGTAGCGCTTACCCCGGACAACGCTGATATCTCCTACGAGGTGGAGGACGAGGAAACCCTCGAAGTTTCCGCAGTGGACGGAGTAGACAAGGCAGCACTCGAAGACGCGGTAGCGCAGTATACAAATACTGAATATAAGGAAAACTATGGCGCACCTGACACATCCACATATGGTACCTGGGTACCTGGTATCCCTGTACTTCTCGGAAACCTCGTAGAGGGCGCAGGCGCGGCGGATTGGCTCTCAGGCCTCATCCTCGATGGTATCGTAGCCGGAGTCGGCGCGGTTTTGGGATTTGTACCTCAGATGCTCGTACTCTTCCTCCTGCTCGCATTCCTCGAGGCTTGCGGATATATGTCACGTATCGCATTTGTACTTGACCGTATCTTCCGTAAATTCGGACTTTCCGGAAAGTCCTTCATTCCTATGCTGGTCGGCACAGGCTGCGGAGTTCCGGGAATCATGGCATCACGTACAATCGAAAACGAGCGTGACCGTCGTATGACAATCATGACTACAACATTCATCCCTTGCGGCGCAAAGGTTCCGTTTATCGCAATGATCGCGGGCGCAATCTTCGGCGGCTCCGCTTGGGTAGCTACATCAGCATACTTCATCGGTATGGCAGCCATCATCATCTCCGGTATCATGCTCAAGAAGACAAAAATGTTTGCCGGCGAGCCTGCGCCATTTGTAATGGAGCTGCCTGCATACCACCTGCCTACACTCGGAAACGTACTTCGTTCCATGTGGGAGCGTGGCTGGTCCTTCATCAAGAAGGCTGGTACAATCATCTTGCTTTCGACAATACTCGTATGGTTCACTTCATACTTCGGATTTATAGACGGCACATTCCGTATGCTTTCTGAGGACGAGCTCAGCTTCTCCATCCTCGCAAAGATAGGAAGCGCAATCGCCTGGATATTCGCTCCTCTGGGCTGGGGCACTTGGCAGGCGGCAGTTGCCTCCATCACAGGCCTTGTAGCAAAGGAAAATATCGTAGGTACTATGGGTATCCTTTATGGTACATCCGGCGACGTATATGGCACACTTGCGGCGACATTCACAGCAGTTACGGGTTATTCCTTCCTGGTATTCAACCTCCTCTGCGCTCCGTGCTTCGCGGCTATCGGTGCTATCAAGCGTGAGATGAACAACGCAAAGTGGACTTGGTTTGCAATCGCTTACCAGTGCGGCTTCGCTTATGCGATCGCTCTTATGATAAATCAGTTTGGCGGCCTCTTCACAGGCAATGCAAACGTAATCGGCGTAATCGCTGCTGCGGCTATACTCGTAGCTATGATCTATATGCTCTTCAGACCATATAAGGAAGCTACAAAGCTCGAAGCAAACGTAAGAGCTGTAAAATAATTCAATTCCTCATTGGACTGCCGGGCCTGTAAAGGGTCGGCGGTCTTGCGAAAGAGTAAGAAGGGAGCGTGGGATTATGCTTACTTGGATTTCGGAAAATATCGGCAGCATCGTGATATTTATAGTGCTCGCGGCTATCGTGGCCGGCGCTGTGGGCTCACTTGTGCGAGATAAGAAAAAGGGAAAATCCTCATGCGGCAATAATTGTGCCCACTGTGCTATGTCCGGCTCCTGCCACAAGCATTGAATTTTAAGAAGGGAGTTCGCGGAAACTGCGCGGCTCTCTTTTTTATTTTGTGAAGATGCTTCCGCGGAGAGTATGCGCCTTGCTGGATATGGAAAACTCGAAGATGCTTCCGCAGAGAGTATACGCCTTGCTGGATAGACAAAAGGAATGTAAATATGGGAATAGTAGAATTCAAAAATGTGAGCCGTATCTACAAAAGCGGCGATCATGAGATGAAAGCACTCGACAACGTAAATCTGGAGCTTGAAGAAGGCAAATTTGTCGTAATACTCGGCCCCAGCGGTGCCGGAAAGAGTACGCTTTTAAATATGCTCGGCGGTCTGGACAGTCCGAGCGAGGGTAAAATCTATGTACAGGGGCAGGATATATCCGACCTCTCCTCAAATGAGCTTGCGGAATACAGAGCAGCGCTTGTAGGCTTTGTTTTCCAGTTTTACAATCTCATACCTACACTTACGGTACGGGAAAATGTAGCGCTTGTAAGGGAGATAGCGCCGGATGCTCTTGAGCCTGAAAAAATGCTGGAGGAAGTGGGACTAGCAAATCATATGGACAACTTCCCGTCAGAGCTTTCAGGAGGCGAGCAGCAGCGTGTATCCATAGCGCGCGCTCTTGCAAAGAATCCGAAGATTCTGCTTTGTGATGAGCCTACGGGAGCACTTGATTCTGAGACCGGCGTGCTTGTACTCAAGCTTCTCTTGAAAATGGCGCGGGAATATAGGAAAACTATAGTAATAGTTACGCACAACCAGAATATTGCAAAAATGGCAGATGTGGTGATACATGTAAAGAGCGGCCGGATAAAGTCCTGCGAGCTGCAGGAAAATCCAATGGCCGCCGACGAAATAGACTGGTAGGCTAGACCGGTCTTGGGATACTGGCCGGGATAGAAAAAAAGGAAAAAAGGATTAGAGAGAAAAGGAGTAGAGGAATGCTGTTTCGAAAGCTTTGGAGGACGATGCTCCTCTATAAAGCACAATTTATATCCATGATAATCATGATTACGCTGGGCATAGGCGTATTTGTGGGCTTCAATATGGAATGGGTCAGCATAGAGGAAAATACAGGGAGCTTTTTCGAAGAGACGGGCTTTGCGGATTACAGAATCGTTTCGGAGACAGGTTTTTCGGAGCTTGATGCGGAGCTCATCGCGGGTATAAGAGGAGTGGATAAGGCCACGCGCTTTGTGTCATTTACCGCCGATATTTGCGAAAAGCCCGGGGATAGCCTTGCGCTGAGCGTGACGGAAGACCCCGATGTTTCCGCATTCATCGTGACAAGCGGACGCGCCTATGACGAAAAAAGCCGGGACGGAATATGGCTTTCAGACAAGTATGCTGCCGCAAACGACGTCAAAATCGGCGACATTCTCACGCTCGAGTACAAGGATACGGACATCGAGGGAGTGGTGAGGGGGCTCATAAAATCCGGTGAAAATCTGATTTGCGTGCGGGACGAGAGCCAGCTTATGCCGGATTATACGACCTTCGGCTTTGCCTATATTTCGCCGAGAATGTATGAGGAGGCGGTGGATTATCCGATCTATTCGCAGATAAATGTGCTTTCGGATCTTGATGAGGCGGCCTTTTCCGAGGCCACGGATGACAGGCTGGGCAAGACGATGATGATACTCACAAAGGATGAGACGACTTCGTATGCGCAGGCCGAAGGCGAGGCGAAAGAGGGCAAGATAATGGGCTCGGTGATGCCTGTCGTCTTTCTTGTGATCGCGGTGCTTACGATGGTTACGACGATGCACAGGATCGCGGCGCGCGAGAAGACTCAAATAGGGACGCTGAAGGCGCTGGGCTTCAAGGACAGGCGGATCGTGCGGCATTATACGGCCTACGCGTTTGTGATCGGGCTTTTGGGGACCGCGTTTGGAATCGTGCTCGGCTACGGCGTGGCCTATATGGTGATGAGCCCGAATGGAACGATGGGGACTTATTTTGACATGCCGAATTGGGGGCTTCGTGTGCCGGGCTTTTGCTGGGCAGTGCTTGCTTTGATTTTGGGGCTGCTTACGCTTATAGGGCTTTTTTCGGTGAAGTCGATGCTGCGGGGAACGGCGGCGGATGCGCTCAGGCCCTATGCGCCCAGGAAAATGCGCCGTTTACTCATCGAAAGGACGGGACTTTTCAGGATTTTGCCTTTTGGGACATGCTGGAATCTGCGCGATATCATGCGGCATAAGTCGAGGACGGCGATGAGCCTTATCGGCGTGGTGGGCTGCATTACGATAGTGCTGGGGACGCTTGGAATGTCTGATACGATGGATGCTTTTCTGGATATGTATTATAGCGGGGCGACAAATTACGCGACGCGCATATATATGGCGGAGGACGCGAGCCGTGTGGAGCGTGAGGATGCCGCGGTGCAATATGACGGCGATACGAGCTCTTCAAATAGCGTAAAGATCGGAGAGAAGGCGGTGTCGCTGGATATCTACAATATCGAGCATGACTTTGTGCGTTTTCCGGATGAAAATTCGGAATTTGTCTCGCTTTCTGATAACGGGGCTTATGTGTGCATGAGGCTTTCGGAGGAATTTGATTTGCAGCCGGGGGATCGCTTTACGGTGAGCCCTTATGGGACGGATGAGGAGTATGAGCTGACAGTGGCAGGGATAGTGCGTTCGGTGTCGGAAAATATCGTCATAACGGAGAGATATGCCGAAAAGCTGGATTTTCCATTTGTGATAGATTCTGTATATACGAATGTGCCGAGGTCTGAGATTGCGTCTGCGGATACAATCAAGACTGTGCAGTCCAAGAGTATGGTGATGGATTCGTTCAATACATTTATGGAGATCATGAATTCGATGATATATATAATGATTGCGGCCGGAATGATTATGGGCATTGTGGTACTGTACAATTTGGGCGTAATGAGTTATACTGAAAGATATAGGGAAATGGCGACGCTCAAGGTGCTGGGCTTTCGCGACCGGAATATAGGGCGGCTCCTGATAAGCCAGAATATCTGGGTAACGGTGGCAGGGATTATCTGCGGTATACCGCTTGCTTTCTATATTCTGGATTATCTTATGAAGGAGATGGCCTCGGAGTATGAGCTTGAGACGACGATCTATGCGCAAAGCTATATAGTGAGCATTTTGCTGACCTTTGGGGTCTCGCTTATTGTAGGGCTTATGGTCGCTCGGAAAAATAAGAACATAGATATGGTAGAGGCTCTGAAAGGGGCGGAGTAGGGCTGGCCAGAACCCAGGCCGGACTGGACTTGGCTGGCTGTAGCTTAAATGGGAGGAAAAAGAAATGAAAGAAATTACTGTAAAAATCGACGGAATGATGTGCGGGATGTGCGAATCCCATATGAACGACGCCATCAGGCAGAACTTTAAAGTGGAGAAGGTCAGCTCCTCGCATTCAAAGGGCGAGACTGTCATAATCGCAAAGGAAGCGCCGGATGAGGCCGCCCTGAAGAAGGTTATAGACCAGACCGGCTATGAATTTCAAGGCATGGAGGTAAAGGAGCAAAAGGAAAAGAAGGGACTTTTTGGGCTGTTTAAATAAGAGTGAGGACGCTAAAACAGCGCCGGATTTCGTATCATTAGGCCTTTAGGAGATACGAAGTGCGGCGCTTTTATGTGGGGCTTGGATCGGCTGCTAGTCAAGTCCTAATTTGTGTGTAAATTGCTCTTAAGTACCTCTGATGGTCAACCAGGGGATGAAGGGCGACTTCTGAAAAATTGGAAATTGCATAATTTAATTATAAATAATGTAAAAAAATAAAATTAGCAAATCTCGATGAAAAACTGCTTAAATAACAGAGAAAGGCACATAAAATTATGGGACATTTTTACTTTGTGAGACACGGCCAGACCGTGTGGAATGTGGAAAATAAGATATGCGGGGCGACAGAAAGCCCGCTTACAGAATATGGCAGGCAGCAGGCCGCAGAGACCGGGAAAAATATCCTGGAAAGCGGCATCAAGGCTGACGAAATTTTTTATTCACCACTTAGCCGCGCTGCAGATACTGCAAAAATCATTTCAGAAATGACAGGAATTCCATGCAGGGTAGAAATGCGGCTGATGGAGCAGAATTTCGGAAAATGGGAATCCACGCCGAGAGATGGCGAGGCTTTCAGGAAAGCAAAGGAAGCTTGCGCGTGCCGCTATGATGGCGGAGAATCCATGCTGCATCTTGCACAGCGCATCTACAATCTGCTGGACGAAATCAAGCAGGAGTCAGAGCGGAAGACATATATTCTGGTAGCACACAATGGCATCGCGCGTATGGTGCAGTCTTATTTTTACGATATGACAAATGAGGAATTTGCAGAATTTGGTGTAAAAAATTGCCAGGTAGTAAGATATGAATTTGTATGACTTGGCATTTTCACACTAAGAATTAGCCCACGCTGTCTAAATTTTGCTCTTTTGGTAGTTTGTCGGAGCAAAACAGCGATGCGCCATAAAAAGCTCTTGCTGCCAATTCCTTCTCCGGATAAGAGAGTTTTACATATATGCCGACACAAGGTGGCAGAATGGAGATTCATATGACATACACACAGCTTTACACTTCGCCGCTGGGCACTATTTTGCTGGCAGCAGACGAAATCGGACTGACCGGCCTGTGGTTTGAGGGCGGAAAATATTTTGGCGAGGGCCTCCCACAAAAAACCATAGAGGCGCATTCCGCAGAGACGCATCTGGCAGAGGCCCGGCGCTGGCTGGACATCTATTTTACAGGAAAGGAGCCTGATTTTCTGCCGCCGCTCCACCCCATAGGCACCGCGTTTCGCCAAGCCGTCTGGGCAATCCTTTTAAAGATTCCCTACGGAAAGACCACAAGCTATGGCGAGATTGCCGCGGAAATTGCCAAGTCTCGCGGAATCCCGAGGATGTCCGCACAGGCGGTAGGCGGCGCGGTAGGGCACAATCCGATATCCCTGATAATTCCTTGCCACCGCGTGATAGGGACAAACGGAAGCCTCACAGGTTACGCGGGAGGTATCGCCCGCAAGCTCAAGCTTTTGGAGCTGGAGCGCGTCGACACAAGAGAAATTCTCAAGGTTTCGAAATTATAAATTAAAGGGGGAAAAATTTTGATAGAGGAAAAAGAAAAACAAAATGGCAGCAATATGGCGGCCCGATTTATCGTATATATGGTCGGGCTTTTTATTATGACACTGGGCATAGGTGTTTCGGTGAAATCCAATCTGGGAGTTTCACCGGTAAGCTCCATTCCCTATACGATAACATGCGTATGGGGAATAGAAATGGGAAAGGCAACGATAATTTTCCATATAGGGCTTGTGCTAATGCAGATAATTCTGCTGAGAAGCAGATTCAAGATAAAAAACCTGCTCCAGGTTCCGGTGGGGGTTCTCTTCGGGTATTTTACAACGTTTGCAAATTATGTAATGTCCTTCCTGCCTGATCCGCAAAACATAGCGGTGCAGCTTGTAATGATGCTGCTGAGCACAACGCTTATCGCTGTCGGCATATTCTTCTATGTGCCGGCTGATATTGTGCCGCTGGCCGGTGAGGGGATGATGCTGGCGATATCAGATGTTACGAAGATAAAATTTTCTACAGTAAAGCTGGCCTTCGACATAAGCATGGTACTTATCTCACTGGCGACCTGTCTGCTATTGCTGCACGCACTGGGCAGCGTGGGCATAGGCACGGTGGTGGCAGCTGTGCTGGTTGGAGTTGAACTGAAAGTAGTGACAGGGCTCTTTGGTGAGCTGCGTGATAAAAAGCTTCATCTGGGTCATGCCGCGGCTGTAAAGCCGGCTGCGGGAGCGGATATCCTGGCGAATATCATGAAAAAAGATGTATATGTCGTACACGAAGAGGAGAGCCTGGCAGATGTTCTTGAGATTATCACCGAAAAGGGCATCAGCGGCGTGCCGGTTCTGAACAAAGAGAATACTCCTGTCGGTTTCATATCAGATGGTGATATACTTCGTTTTCTGGCTTCAGAGCATCCGCTTTATGTAAATCCCTCATCACTTATTGAAATGGATTTTGACAGCAGGCTGGGAGAACTGCTGCAATGCAAGGTAAAAGACATCGCGCGCAAGCGCATTATAACGGTGGATGCAAATTTCAGTCTGAGCCATATATGCCAGATACTCACAGAAAATCACATAAAGAAGGCTCCTGTCATGAAAGAAGGCAGGATGGTAGGCATAATAAATGCCAGCAATATAACAAAATACGCATTCAGACAGATAGAGCATCTGCCTGCGGGCGCGTCACCAGCTGGCGCTTCACCTTCGGCCGGAAAGTGAGGGAAGGCAGCATCAAAACTTTTGGTGCTGTCTTTTTTGTGCTTTGATTTTTTCCAAATACTTGCAATCCCGCCGTTTTAGTGCTAAAATCAAATTGGTGTATTTTACAAAAAAATGTTCTACGCACCATTTTATATAAAGATATTATCCGGAAGCTTTCGGCTGAAGGCTTGTTTGGGAAAAGCCATGGGAAGCAGCTGTAGCTTCGTCAGAGGCCTTGTTTTGGGAAAGGTACAGGAAGAAGCTGCGGACTTGGCTGCTGCTTTGGGCAGCTTCGGAAATGAACGATAAAAAAATCTAATATAACATATATAACATACGAAAGACGCACTACAGAGAGGGGTGAGCTATGTGCGCAGACACTTTGAGCAGGCATATAAAGCACAGATATCACAAAAAAATTACGCGCATAAAGACGCCGCAAGGCGTGGCTGCGCGGGTTTTACCCTGCCGGAAGTCCTCATCACTCTCGCCATCATAATCATACTCCTCGCAATATCCATGCCTTTAGTAAACGGCCTGCGCGAAAACCTCAAAATGCTTGAGCTGGACACAAAGGCAAAAGAAGTCTATGTAGCCACACAGGATAGACTCACAAATCTCTTTGTATCGGGCGAGTATGCCACATTTAAGGAAAAAGTCGAAGCTTTGGATACTGCCACGACGGCAGCAGCGGACAAAAGAAAGCTTGGCGAGGCAAGGAAAGCCGCTCCGCCTGACTATCCGGCGGACTCATCCGGCGCAACCGATACAAAATGGAAAGACTTCTACTACATCACATCAGAAGACGACATTTTCAAAAAATACCTCATCTCAGACCCCACACTTTCGGCGATGGAAGGGAATTTCATCATAGAATTCTACCCTGAGACCGCGGATGTCTACAGCGTTTACTATAGCGAGGACCACACGGTCGATGAGATGATTGAAATCTATAACGCATGGCTTTATGACGCGAGGGCAAAGGATGACCGCCGCGATTTTCGCGTAGGCTATTACAGCGGAAACTCCCTGAGTGTCTCGCTCATCCCGAACTCCTTCAAGCCGTCGATTACCGTTGTAAACGGCGAGGAGCTCTACCTCACAATAAGCTGCGATGACATGCTCAAGTTTTCTACAACCCTTGATAAGCTTACAATAAAACTCACGCTTACGGACGAGCATGGGAATAGCATCGAGATCGAGAAAAACGGAAAAGCCCCGGAAGTTTCCACTGCAAAAGGAGGAGACACGGTTACATGGAATCTGTTGCTCGACAGCATGAGAGATGAAGAGCATTTTGCGGATATCACGCAAGGACTGGATACGAGCCCGAAAAAGGGACTGACCCCTGGCGACAATATCACCGCCAAGGTTGAATTTGCATACTCCTACCTCGGCAAGACCATAGGCACGGACGCGACATCATCTGACAATCTGAAAATTTTCAACAGCCTCTACGCGGATGGCACAGATGTGAAGGAAGGCGAGATAAATGTAAATCGTGTGCGCCATTTGAATAACCTCAGAAGCAGTATTTTTGATGCCAGCAATGAAAATATATCGAAGGTTACGCAGACTGGAGATATTGATTTTGATCATAATAATTGGACTGAGACATATGCTGACAGCACGGGAACGACGTATGATGAATGGTGCCCGACGACTGAAGATAAAGACAGAAAGAATCCACTGAATGCATTTGCGCCAATAGAAAATGCTGACATTTTTGGAAACAATACTAAAGCCAGCACGGCAATCTTCAACGGTAACGGCAATGAAATCAGAAATTTCAAAATAAGCTCCGGCTCAAACGGGACCGGTCTCTTGGCGTACACAAATTGCAATCTTGAAAATATCATTATCGTAGACCCGAAAGTCACGGGCGGCGCAAATACAGGCGCGCTCGCAGGCAATGTCTACGGCGGCAAAGTAGACATGTGCGGCGTGCGTTTGGCGACAAAAGATAATAAAGGTGTAGCAAAGACGGGCTCTGCCATGAAGACAAGCGTCGCAGATCACACTGTCTCCGGCGGAAACTGCGTAGGCGGTCTCATAGGCAGGCTCTCGGGTAATGCCACGGTAGATTCTTCTTATGCGGCTATAAATGTCAATAGCACATCCGGCAGCAGCATCGGAGGCCTTGTAGGACTTATTTCAAGCGGAAGCATAAATAAGTGCTATTCTTCAGGCGATGTTACGACCTCGGGGCAGTATGCTGGTGGTATAGCAGGACAAATGACAAGCGGTAGCATAGCAGACTGCTACAGCACAAGTGATATCACAAAGGCGACTATAAGCGGCGGCTTTGCGGGCTATGTCACGGGTGGTAGCATAAAAAATTGCGTGTCGTATGGCTCGGTAGAGAATAAAACAAACTCAGCCGGATTTACGGCAACTACAAGTAAAGGTACTTACACGAATTGTAAATATCTCTACCAAAGTGATTATAATGACAAATTTGATGAGAATAAGAATCAAAGCGGAATAACGAGAGAATTTTACTCAAATTTGGAGCAGGAGGATATTAGAGTCTTGAGCTTCCCATATAGTGAAGAGCTTTTTAAAGAGGAATTCAGCTTCAAACCTATATCTACCTTGAATGCTCACTATGGAGACTGGCCGGTGCAGGAGAAAATAGATACTTCGCTGGTATATTTTGAAAAATATGTCTCAGCAAGCAATCCAAGAGAGGTTGTATATGGCTACTACGGTCAGGGAAGGCCGAAAGACTCTGAAGATTCTGCCATGACATGGACCTTGGATACTCTTCTTACACAGGATGACCTTGACCAAAAGGGCTATGTTGTGAAAGAGGATGGTTATGCCATACTTACGATGTATAATGTGAAAAAAATGACATATACTCTGAATGGCACCATTACAGGTACTATCACTTGTGCTTCGGATACAAATAACGATGGTATAGTAGATATGAAGGCCGGTACGAAGAGTGGCACTACATACACAGATGGTGAATTTGCGCTGATAGACCATCCGCAAAAAATGACAGTAAAGACAAAAAGCAACGAAAGCTTTACCATAAGCGCACTCTATATATTTGAGCTGCCGTTTGAACTGCAGGAGGAGCGCACGGGAGCTAAAAATTCTTACAACAATCTTAAAATTCAAGGATATGAGGAAGGCAATGCTGATGCTGCTTTTAGCTATGAATATTATTATTGCCCTCATTTCGCAAGGAGTGTAGTAGGTCCGGATGTAAATAAGAACGAAGCTGGTCAGACTGACCTGAGTGATATGTATGTGCGCACGGCGCGCCAGCTCAATGCACTGGGAAGATATTACTACTACTGGAACACGACAAACAGCGGAAGAAATGAAAAGTTTACCTTTCATCAGGAGCTGGATCTTGATTTTAAAAATTATACAACGACCTACTGCGGTGTAACCTTCAATTTGATGGATACGACCGAGGATAATGCCTATCGCAACAGGCCTATCGGACAGGAGGTGAATGGAACTGTAGGGAACACTTATATCCAGTTTATGGCAAAGTACTATGGCAACGGCTTTGAAATTAAGGATTATTGCCTCACTGTGCATGACCTGAGTGGTAAAGAAAATATATTCAAGTATTCAGGACTTTTTGGTGAAATAAAAGGTGCGGAAATATATGATGTGCACATGGTATCCACAGATGGCGAAGCGTATGTAAGATCGTATTGTAAATCTACAAATGGAACAGGTGGCGTAGGTGGCCTTGTCGGAATAATATACGATGAAGGCTCATCTAAGTCGATTGTGAAGAATTGCAGCATTTCTGGATATACGGTGGAGTATAATATAAAAGAATGCTTTGCTGAAACTGGACACCATGTCGCGGTAGGTGGCCTTGTCGGAATGTGCACTGGCGAGCTTACAAATTCAAGTGCCGTATGCAAGCTTGTGACTGCAACTATTGGGAATGCGAAGAAAAATGATGTAGGCGTGGGCGGTCTGGTAGGAAGTAAGAAGGCCGGTACACTCAAAAATTGCTATGCCGGCGGTGCGGTCAGCATAAATGTGAAATCAGGTAGCGGTACGCATACTGTAGGAGGCATTTCGGGTGGAAATGTACATACATGGATAGATGGAACCAATGTAAAAGAAGATTACTCAGTGCAGAACTGCTATTCCTACGTATATGCGGATTCTTCACTTACAAATACTTTCTATGCGGTGTCGCCTGAAAACTCGGGCTGCTATTATGTGGTGCCGACTGGGAGCAAGACGCCTACCAACGGCAGTGCAACAAAGCTTCCTCTGGAGACACTTAAGGGATACGTCAGCGATACATCGACAAAGCCTGATGCTCTTGCAAGCTTTGGCAGCGCAGATGCAAATCATTCGTATCCTTGGACTGAAAGCCTGAAGGGGTCGCAGTATCCGTTCCCTGCTGTGGTGAAATCGGGCTCGTATGCGGGCGGAGACACTCTGTACACAGGCACAAGCGACGAATACGTACACTACGGTGACTGGCTCGACGCTGACGGCAAATGGCCTTCTGCAGACTCATCATCGTCCTCAGGTGGAGATGGTGGGGGGGTCGTAACCCCGGACACAGGTAAGACTGCTACAGGGAAGATAGGTGTGATAAGGGTTACTGCGACTACAACGGGTTATTGGCTTTGGAGCAGTACAACATATAGCTACAAAACCTTCACCTATGATTTTGCAACCAAGAAGACTACAGAAAGCACGGAAAATCCTCTTAATGTTTCAGATGGGACGCTTTCAGGAGGAGATTACGGATATTACATATTCACAAACTCTTCGCTTGATTACGGGGCAAATGGTTGGATTTTAAAAATGAATGACTACGTGATTGATGACAGTTTGGGAACATGGCAAAATGGTGGAACCTATCAATATGTACAGGCTTCAGTAGCCATAAAAAACATGACACTTTCCTTCGTTCGCAAGGACGTAGATCCTGACGAGACGCTATTTACTATAGAAGTGGATAGTTCAGGAAAGCCCACTTTGCAGTGACAAGAGCATACTTCTTTGGTTGATAAAGGCTTAATTTACGGGCTTTAATCGCGAAAAAACGTCCATGATAAGCGGCGACAATAATAACCTTGCTTTGCTTTTTCTTGGTTCTGACGAGAACTGTACTTACTCGTCACTAAAGCAAGAATTTTAATGAGGTCCATTATAGGAATTATCAGTCAGCGAGAAGAAGCTTTTCTACGAACTCGAAAAGCAAGCGCTAATCACAGGCCAACTGCGATTTGACAGCCAGCTGTGAACCGCCAGCTGCCAGCATATTCATTGAAAAGTGCGATCAGCTGTGAGTAATTTTTCAAAAATGATCTCACAGCTTGCTATTGGAAAGACACGTTTTTGCAAATAAAAGATAAGAGAGATGAAAGATAAGGAGCAGATGGACATGAAAAAGCTGCGTAGAAAACTAAATAGCGAAAACGGCGCAGTGATGGTAATTGCGCTCCTCTTCTTCATCGTATGCATGCTGGTTTCAGCAGTCATAGTCTCGGCAGCCGGTATGAATGCAAGCAGGATAGAAAAACGCTATGACGAGCAAAAGGCCTACCTCGCAGCCAGTTCTGCCGCTCAGCTGCTTCGGGAGAATCTTGCTGGGATGACATTCAAGGCTGAGCAGGAGAATTGGAAATATACCTGCGGCAAGTCTCACGCTGATAGCGGGCCGCATGAATGGAGTTTGACGGAGTCTTGCGCTACAGGTGTATATATAAATGAATTTATCACAAATTCTGCTTTTGGAATATGCAAGGGCGGTACTGCTGATTCATACAAAGCAAAATACACGCTAAATGTAAATGAGGACAAGCTTTCCGATGTCACCACTACTGTAGACGTTGAGATGTTTGCGAATGATACAAAAAAGTATGACTTAGAATGTATAATAAAATCCACAACTGAAGGCGGTTCATCATATACAATGTCGTTGTACATCAATGCGGATGATAAGTTATCCAGTATTGATGTTGAACATGAAAATGGAGATGTACATGAAGGAATGCGCTTTGGTGCTACTTGGAATGGAAAAGCATGGGTGACTTATTACGATTACACCGTCACCACTACAACCCTCACAGTCACCTGGCCAGAGGGCACTATCCAGAAAGGTGATGCGCAATAAGAATCGCTTTTTATTCACTCCAATTTTGACAGGGAGAGATTTTCACAATAATTTGAGCGGGCAAAACGGCGGAATGGAGATTTTTATGCAAGCATTTAATTTTTTAAATTTCCATATAGATAAGAGTGATTCGGGACATAGGGCCGATAGAAAGCCTCCTTGCAAATACATTCAAGAAGAGCTTTCTGGTGACTGCTCCTGCAGCAGGTTTTCCGGAAGACGTGCTTTACAGAAATTGCGCGGACGCGCAGGCGACACACTTGTGGAGACGATCGCGGCCATACTTATAGTGGCGCTCGCCTCAGTTATGCTTTTGTCGGCGGCCGCAGCTGCGGCGACTGCGAATAAGAAGATAATGGAGGCCGACAAGGCCTACGCTGCAGATATGGAAGCGGCAGAAAGCATGACTTCGGAATATACTTCACCAACCGGCGAGCTGACTATAATGTCCGGCACCACAACAGTTGCGACTGTAGACATAAAATACTTCGGCACAGAAAATGGCAAGCTGCTGTCGTATAAGAAAGCGAATTGAGTGTGCAGTTGCTTTTCGCCTCGGGCGAAAAGCTTCATTACACATAGATTACATAGAATGATTAGCATATAAGAAGGGAGGGATGCATATATGCCAGATATAAAAAGAGGACGAAGCTTTGGAAAGCTGAAAAGCAGGCTTGGCTACACACTTACCGAAGCTATAGTTTCAGTTTTGATAATCGCGTTGCTTGCAGTAGCATTATCTTCCGGTCTTTCTGTCGCAATGAAGGTATATAAGCAGTCGCTCTTCACCTCAAACAGCGAGATTCTTGCGGATACGATAAATGCGGCTCTTTCAGATGTGCTGCGTTTTGCAAGTGATGTAGATACTGGGACCGGTTCTGGGGGCAGCTCAGGCAGCGGAACAACTGGCGGTTCAAGCTCTGGTGGTTCCGGTGCTTCAAGCGAATCAGACAAAGTGCACTTTACAAATCAGCAGTACGGCGCCGTTTCCGCAGGGGGATGGATAGACACAAAGGACGGATATGTCTATATATTTAAAGATAGTGCGGATACGACCGGCGCACTGCTTGTAAATACCGGCGCGTATGACGACATAAAAGCATCTGACTTTGAGATGACTTATGACGGTACCGCAAAGACCTTCACTGGATCTTATAAGCTGAAAAACGACGACGGAAGTCTGGTCAAGGATTGCAGCTTTACATTCAGGACGGTAGTGGAGTGAGGCAGGGGCTGCTGGCGGTTGGTAGAAGGTAGCTTTTCGCCTGTGGCGAAAAGCCCCACATAAAGAACGACAAACTGGACGAAATGAGATGAAGCTTTTCGCCTGCGGCGAAAAGCAGGCACTCGGTCGCAGACAAAACGCACAGGACACAAATACAGGCAGACGGTCGCCGACAAAACGCACAGGACACAAAAGCAGGCAGACGGTCGCAGACAAAACGCACAGGACACAAATACAGGCACTCGGTCGCAAACAAGACACACAGGACACAAATAAAGCACAGAAAGGCAAAAAATGGCATACAAACGACTTGGAGAGATACTTCTCTCGGCAGGAATGATTACAGAAGCGCAGCTTGACAAGGCGCTAAAAGACGCAAAAGCAGAGGGAAAGCGACTTGGCGAATTCCTCATAGACAAAAACACAATAACGGAAGCTCAGCTCATCGACGTGCTCCGCCTGCAGCTCGGCGTAGAATTCATCGACCTTACGAAAGTAAACATACCGACAGAGCTCACGCAGGTGGTACCGAAAAACCTCGCGAAAAAGCATAGCGTCGTGCCGGTCAAGCTCATCGGCGACACACTCTACCTTGCCATGGCAGACCCGCTAAACTTCGTCGCCATAGAGGAGATACGCTCGGCCTCCAAAAAACGCATCATCCCAATGATCGCCACACAAAAAGCCGTAGAACGTACCGTTGTCACCCTCTACGGAAGCGAGGGCGTAAGCCGCGCAATCGACGAGCTTTCCCGCTCAATCGGCGCAAGGGACGAGGCAGAGGAGACCGCAAGACGCGATGCGGAAGAAGACAGCGTCCAGGCGGCACCGGCCATCAGGCTAGTAAACTCAATAATCGAGCGCGCCGCGGCCGAGCATGCCAGCGACATTCACATGGAACCGCGCGAGGACGGCCTCGTAGTGCGCATGCGTATAGACGGCGTCCTCCACACCATACTCACAGTGCCGAAAAACCTTCAAAGCTCCATCATCTCCCGTGTCAAAATCATGGGCGAAATGGACATCGCCGAGCGCAGAATGCCGCAAGACGGCCGCGCCAGCATCCGCATAAGCCAAAAGGACATCGACCTGCGTATCTCGACCCTGCCGACAAAATACGGCGAAAAAATCGTAATACGTTTCCTCGAAAAATCCGAAACGCTCATGACGAGCAAGGGCATCGGCCTTGAAGGCGAGCACCTCACGCTCTACAAGGACCTCATCAGAAACGCAAACGGCATCATCCTCATCGTAGGCCCGACGGGCAGCGGCAAGTCCACCACAATGTACACGATGATTTCCGACCTAAACACCGAGTCCGTAAACCTCGTCACCCTCGAGGATCCTATCGAATACGAAATCTCCGGTGTCAACCAGGTCCAGATAAACGAAAAGACCGGCATGACCTTTGCCTACGGGCTGCGCTCCATATTGCGTCAGGACCCGGATATCATTTCAGTAGGTGAGATTCGAGATGCGGAAACGGCGGAGATCGCGGTGAGATCGGCGATTACCGGCCATCTCGTGCTCTCGACCATTCATACAAACAGCGCCGTAGCCACGATCGACAGACTCATGGATATCGGTGTGGAGCCGTATCTTGTGGCGAGTGCTCTCAAGGGCATCATCGCGCAAAGGCTTGTGCGGAGAATCTGCCCGCATTGTCGCAAAGCCTATAAGGCAAGCGAGGATGAACTGCGGCTGCTTGGAATAGATGTGCCGGCGGCTGGCTCGGATAGGGCAGCTGCTTTGAATGGAAAGACCGGCGGGCTTGGCTCGGATGGCGCGGCTGGCTTGAATAATGGAGCTGGACTGGCAGCAGAAAATAGTCAAGCTGGCTCAAATGGCAGTGATAGACAGATGACTGCAGCCGCCAGATTGGGCTTGAATAATGGAGCCGGACTGGCAGGAGAGGAAGATACTGGAATCACGCTATACAAAGGTGCGGGCTGCTCAGAATGCCTGCATACAGGATACAGAGGAAGGACAGCAGTATTTGAAATACTTGTTCTGAATACAGAAATCAAAAACAAAATCCGCGGCAATGCCCCGCACGAGGAGCTTGTAGACGCGGTAAAGCGCTCCGGCTTCAAACCGATGCTGGATGACTGTAAGCGACTGGTGCTCGACGGCATTACAACAGTGGAAGAAGCGACCAGAATATTGCATACGACGGATGAATAATGTGAGCCGTGCATGGAGCTGCAAGCAGTTCGCAGTACGAGAGGGCGCGATTCGCAGTCAGAGAAAGGAAGCTTTTCGCCTCGGGCGAAAAGCCACATATAGAGAATGGCAAGCTGGTAGGACTGAAAGGAAGCTTTTCGCCTCGAGCGAAAAGCCACCGCATATGAGCGTACAAGTTATGTGGATTGCAAAAATGTATGTTTGACCGGAATTTTAATGACAAATACATTTTTGAGTCGCCAAAAATGTACTTTCTGCTGAAAATGTGAAAGAAAATACATTTTTTCGCTTGGAAAACTGCTCAAAACAGCAAAACAGGGCCAAAACAGTCCGCAAAAATGTATTTCCGGTCGAAAAATCAAACAAAAATACTTGATACAACATAACAACATAAAAGAAGCGGAACCGAAGTAAGGACAAATACGTCTAATAAGAGAAGGAAACAGTGACTATGAATATTGAAAAACTTATACTTACCGCAAAGGAGCGGCGGGCGTCGGACATACATATCGTATGCGGCTTGCCTATCAGAATAAGGGTAGACGGCGAGCTTGTGGACTTTGAGGAGCCGGCCGGGGAATTCAGTCAGTCAGGAAGTTCAGCAGCCGGAAATTTCAATTCGGCCGTAGGAGCGGCTTCAGCCAGTCAGTCCGGAAGTTCAGCAGCCGGAGAAAGTCAGATAATGACCCGCGAGACCTGCGAGGCGTACGCGAGGGAGCTTTTGGGCGACAGATTCGCGGAGCTTGAAAGCGCGGGCGAGGTCGACTTCGCCGGCACCTATGCGGGCCTGCGCTGCAGACTCAACGTCTTTCGCCAGCAAGGCAGCCTTTCGAGCGCGATCCGTATACTAAATGACAAAATACCGGAGATATCCACGCTGGGACTGCCAAATGTCGTGCCTACCTTTGCCGACTTCAAGCGCGGCATAGTCATAGTCACGGGCGAGACAGGCAGCGGCAAGTCCACCACACTGGCCTCCCTCATAGACAAAGTAAATCACACAAGGCGGCACCACATAATCACACTCGAAGACCCTATCGAGTACGTATACGTGCCGGACAAGTGCACCATAAATCAACGAGAAATCGGCATAGACACAAACAGCTACGAATCCGGCCTCAAGGCCATACTCCGTGAGGACCCGGACATCATACTCATAGGCGAAATGCGCAGCCTCGACACCATAGAGACCGCGCTCACCGCCGCCGAGACAGGACACCTCGTATTTGCGACACTGCACACAAACTCGGCCGCAAATACCATCGACAGAATAGTAAACGTCTTTCCGGGCGAAAAGCAGCAGCAGATTAGACTCCAGCTCTCCATGACGCTTCAGGCAGTCATAGCGCAGCAGCTCCTGCCGAGAGCCTCCGGAAAGGGCAGAGTCCTCGCCTGCGAGATAATGAAGACAAACAGCGCCATCAAAAATCTCATACGCGAGGCCAAGACCCCTCAAATAATAAATGCCATCACGACATCGGCAAATGAGGGAAATATTACCATGGACAACACACTCACGCGTCTTGCGAGAAACGGCGACATCACCGCAGACACCGCCGTTTCCGCGGCACACGACGTAGATTATGTAAAGAGCGCGCTCGGCATGAGGACCTCCGCGCCAAAGGATAGGATGATGATAAGATGATTACTTACAAATACGAGGCCGTTTCGAAGAGCGGCGCGGACATAAGCGGCGTCATCAAGGCGATGGACGAAAGCGACGCGGTCATACAGCTCAAGGACAGTTGCACCATAGTCAAGAGCCTAAAGCAGATCACAGACACCTCCGGCTTCTTCGAACGCATGAAGGTAAAGGACGTAAGCGAAAAGCAGCTTTCGCTTGTATGCCAGCAATTTTCGATAATACTCGCGGCGGGGCTTCCGATTGTGAGGACCGTGCAGCTTGTGGCGCAGCAAACGAGTGACAAGACGCTCCGGAAGATTCTGACAGAAGCGGCAGAAGATGTAAATGCGGGCTTTAGCCTTTCGGACAGCCTGGAGCTTCGCGGTCCGCAGCTTCCGAGGATGTTTGTGGAAACTCTCAGGGCCGGCGAGGAGTCGGGCATGCTCGAGGAGACGTTTGAGCGGCTTGCGGCATATTACAACAAGCGTTCGAAAATCAGGGCAAAGCTCATCGCGGCGATTACCTACCCGGTGTTTGTAATCATCGTCGCTATCGTGGTCGTAATCGTCATCATGGCGGTCGCGATTCCGAAATTTACGGAGACTTTCCAGTCGATGAATATAGAAATGCCGTTTATCACCAAGGCGCTTATTGCGGTATCAAACTTCTGCGCGAGCTATTTTTGGATCTTCCTACTCGTTGCGGTTGCGCTGATAGTGGGCTTTAGGGTGTACTATCATACGGAGAAGGGGCGCTATCAGGTCACGAAGATTTGGCTGAGGCTTCCAATTCTGGGGAAAATCCAGCTTATGGGAGCGGCGAGCCAGCTTGCGAATACGCTTGCGACCATGCTTACGGCGGGCATTCCGGTCATGAGAGCGATGGCTGTCACGGGGCGTTCGCTCAATAACTATTATCTCGGCATGGGAGTTGTGAAGGCGGCGGAGCAGCTGGAGCAGGGCTACAGGCTTCAGGACACGCTGCGGACGCTGGGAATTTTCCCGGATCTTCTTGTGGAAATGGCGGCGGTCGGCGAGGAGTCAGGTTCGCTTGAGGACACGCTCACGGTCATCGGCGCGTATTATGACAACGAAGTGGAATTGCTCACAAACAAGGCGGCGAGCCTGCTCGAGCCTATCATCATATGCTTCCTGGCAGTATTTGTAGTATTTATCCTGCTCGCGGTATACCTGCCGATGTTTAGTATGTATAGTGGGATATAGCGGTAAGAGAATGACGAAGTAAGGAAAATTTATGAAGCTTCAGTCGCGCCAGGCTGCAGGGTCAAGGCCGTAAAATGACATTCTAAGAATTGCGGCACGGGCCACGCAATAAGGGATGAAATGTTACATTTTAGTAAAATCTAAAAAAAACCTTGAAAAACTGCGCCCTTGCCTCTAAAATGAAAGAAAAGGGCAAATATTTCATTCCCGGCGAAAAATATCCAAAACCTAGGTATAAAAGCCCTCCGGCTTTTATATAAATACACACCCCAACTATATTACGTAATAAAATAGGAGGAAAACAAAATGTTGAACACACTTACAAAGAAGCGCGGCAAGAAGGGCTTCACACTCATGGAGCTCCTCATTGTAGTTGCGATCATAGCTATCCTCGTGGCTATATCTATTCCGGTATTTA
>CAVHIG010000011.1:0-39906 GCA_963636105.1 Anaerovoracaceae bacterium | reverse complement strand
AGCTGCTCGTCACAAGGGCCTGCAGCCAGCTACCACCCCCAAATCTTCCTTACAATAATAATTTGTAAAAGTATACTTTTTGCAAACGCCATTTGAAACAGAAAGGAGACACAGCTTATGATATATCGCGAATTTCAAGGAGAAAAGCTTTCACTGATGGGCTTTGGCATGATGAGACTGCCACTGCTTGAAAACGGAAAAATTGACGAAGCGCAGGTAGCTGAAATGGTACGCTACGCCATGGAGCACGGCATAAATTACTACGACACGGCCTATCCTTATCACGGCGGCGAATCCGAGCGCGTAGCGGGCAGAGTCCTCAAGGCATATCCGAGAGAAAGCTACAAGCTCGCCACAAAATTTCCGGGTCACCAAATCGCGGCGAGCTACGACCCAAAGACAATCTTTGAAGAACAGCTCGAAAAATGCGGAGTGGAATATTTTGACTTCTATCTTTTGCATAATGTGTATGAAAATTCCATCCCGACATACGAAGATCCGAAATGGGGCATCATCGACTACTTCCTTGAACAGAAAAAGAACGGTCGCATAAAGCACCTCGGCTTTTCGACTCATGCTCTGCCGGATGTATTGGAAGGCTTCCTGGAGCGCCACGGCAAGGACATGGAATTTTGCCAGATACAGCTGAATTACGTAGACTGGAGCCTGCAGCACGCGAAGGAAAAGTACGAAATGCTTGAAAAATACAACATTCCTGTATGGGTAATGGAGCCGCTGCGTGGCGGAAAGCTCGCGAATCTGGACGCGGAGGATGCCGCAAAGCTTGCCGCGCTTGACCCCGATGAGACGGGAGCAGGCTGGGCTCTTCGCTGGCTCACGCAGTTGCCGCAGCTTGGAATGATTCTAAACGGCGTCTCCAGCCTTGAGCAGATGAAGCAAAATGTGGCGACCTTTGAAGCTGCGAAGCCTCTTTCCGCGGCGGAAACGGCGGTGCTTGAGGGAATCGCGGAGAAGTTCGGAAGGGTTGTGCCTTGCACGGCATGCAGGTATTGCTGCGACGGCTGCCCGATGGGGCTGGATATCCCAAGACTTATGATGCTGTATAATGATTTTTCGTATGCGGCCGCAATGGGCGTGGGTATGACAGTCGAGTCGATGCCTGAGGACAAGAGACCGTCCGCATGCATAGGCTGCGGAAAGTGCGAGGCTGTCTGTCCGCAGAAGATAGCGATTCCTGAGGTGATGAAGAAATTTGCCGAGGGCTTTGCGAAGATGCCGAGCTGGGTGGAGCTTTGTAAGAAGCGCGACGAGGAGCAGGCTGCAAATCGCGCCGCGGCGCAGAAGGCTTAGATTGAGAAGAATCCGGTAAATCCGGCGTAGAGCGCGGGCGAATTATCTCGGAAGGATAATCTGCCTGCGCTCTTTTTCGCTTGCCTGCCTGTAGAGTACAAATTTGCGGCCGATGGCCTGTACAAATTCCGCGCGCAGCAGGGCAGCTGTTTCGTTTGCTGTTTCCTTCGGATCCAGCTCCGCGCCTTCCTGAAGCTTTATCTTGATGAGCTCCCTTGCCTCGAGGCAGGAGTCCATTTCTTTTATAATATTTTCCGTAAGTCCGTCCTTGCCGATATATACGACGGGGTCTATGCCGTTTGCGAGGGACTTGAGATAGCTTCTTTGCTTACTTGTGATCATATCTTTCTCCTGTTTTTCTGTTTTTTGTCGAAAACAATTATATCGCTATTTTGGGGTACATGCAATAGGAAAACTTGCCTTGAGGTGAAGATGCGCATAGAAAAACGGCGAGGCACCTTGTGGCTCCCCGCCGTTTTCCGAAAAAAGAGAAATTAATGTGATATATGCTAGAAAGCCGCGGGTACCTACTTGCGCTTGCACTCCTTTGGAGTTACGCATGTACCGCTTGCTCTGCATACTACGATAGGCTCTTCGAGGAAGTCTGCGGCGGAAGCGCTGATGTCTCCTCTGGATACGATTACCTTTCTGGCCTCGAAGGTCATCTTTCTGGAAGTATTTCCGATCTTTGTAATTTCGCCGTAGGCTTCGATGTAGTCACCTGCATATACAGGCGCCAAAAATTCTATATTATCATATGCGCAGAAGAGACCCTCGTCACCGTCGCACTTGATCAAAAGCTCTGTAGCCACATCACCGAAGAGATGTACCATATGAGCTCCGTCTACGAGGTTTCCGCCGTAGTGGGCATCCTTTGCGGACATTCTGAGTCTGAGTGTAGAAGTAATCTTTTCCATTTCATTATCCTCCTATAATATAATATATTTTTTAAAAATCGCCTTTTGATTCCTGACTGTAGTTTGTAGCGAAGTCTCATTCCTGTAATAGTCTTATACTACCACAAATTTGGATTTTCTTCACTGGCAATTATTCTAACATACAGGGATGGTAAAAAGCAGTGATAATTCATATAAATAATAATTGCAATTATCGTGCCAATGGTTTATCATTGAATCAGAGTGAAAGTGAACCGTTTTTGCATCGCGAAGGTCCTGCCCACATAGGATAGCCATATGTGAGATACAGGCTAAGTCGGAAGAGTTGTAAAACAAGTCAAAGGAGAAGAGAATGAACGAAAATTACGGGCTTGAGAGAGTCCTCGAACCAAAGCACGTCCTGCCTACCTGCGCTTGGAAGGTTGACAATTCCCGCGAAATATCAGCCCATGAGATGCGTGTGGCGATAAAGCGCGTACATATAGAGCCCACAAGCTTCAAGCAAATTTGTCTGGAGACCGGAAATAACGATGAGCGTATAAAGCAGAAGATTATGGACATAGTCATTCGCCGCGGAAAGCTTCATAACCCCGTGACGGATACGGGCGGCGTGCTGTACGGGGTCGTGGAGGAGATAGGCGAGCAGTACCGCAATCCCAAAGGCCTCAAGCCCGGCGACGAGGTGGTCTGCAACGTTTCCTTAGCCTGTATACCGACATATATAAGCAATATTTCAAAGCTCGATAAGGCCTACACGCAGATAGACGCGGAAGGCTATGCCATAGTGAGCGACAGCATGCCCATAGTAAGAAAGCCTGAGGGCGTGCCTATGGACTTGATGCTCTTTGTGTTCAATGAATCCGGCAGCCTTTACAGGGTCAGCTCCCTGAATTTTATGGGCAAGCGTGTGCTCATAGTCGGAAACAACATGCTTATGAATATTATTTTCGGCTATGCGGTGCGCAGGACAGCCGGAGAAAATGTGGAAATCGTCTGTCTTTTCGACAGAAAAACGGACATCGTAGTCAAGGGCAAGACCATAGATATGCTTGTTTCGGAGGTCTTTGATGAGGTGCATTATTTGAATATACTGCATCCGATGGAATGCATTTCAAAGCTCAATGCGGATTCGGCCTTTGATGTCTCGATAAACTGCGCGGATATTCCGGGCGCGGAGACGATAAATGTCCTCGCCACGAGGTCGGGAGGAAGCGTATTTTTCGCGAATTTGATAAACAATTACAATGTGAGCCTCTATATTACGGAGGTGGTCGCAAAGCAGCTCAATCTGAGGTGCGCGGAGGGCTATCTGGCGGAATACGAGGATTTTGACACGCAGCTTGTGAAGGAGCTTGCGCCATATCTGAAGGCGGCGACAGTAACCGAGGAGAAGGCAAACTCGGGACGCGGGCGCGTTTCGGAAGAAGCGGAGCGACTATATGAGGCTTCCGGGCATCAAAGCGCCGCAATGGATGATTTTGTCTACAAAAGTCATGCTATGCAGGCCGTTATGGAGAAGATTATCAGCGTCGCAAAATATGATTGCAATGTGCTCATAAACGGAGATACAGGCGTAGGTAAGGAAAAAGTCGCGAATATGATACAAAAGAATAGCCGCAGAAATATGCAGCCCTTTGTGAAGATAAATTGTGCGGCAATTGCGCCAAATCTCATGGAATCCGAGTTTTTCGGCTATGAGAAGGGCTCCTTTACGGGGGCGAGTCATTCCGGAAAGAAGGGCTATTTTGAGGCGGCGGACAACGGTATAATCTTCCTTGATGAGGTGGGAGAGCTTCCTCTCGACATACAGGCCAAGCTGCTGCGCATTATACAGGAGGGCGAATTTTTCAGGGTCGGAGGCACGACTCCGGTGAAATGCGATGTGAGGATAATCTCCGCTACAAACAGGAACTTGGAGGAAGAGGTGGAAAAAGGCAGTTTCCGCAGAGACCTCTACTACAGACTAAATGTCTTCCCGATAAGGGTGCCTTCCCTGGCTGAAAGACGCGCGGATATTCCGCCGCTTGTTAAATTTTTCCTCAAGAGCTACGGCGAAAAGTTTGGCATAAAACGCGAAATTGAGGAGGATGCCATAGAATCGCTGCAGCAGATGAGCTGGCCCGGCAATATCAGAGAGCTTGAAAATACTGTGCAGAGGCTGATAATCGGCGCAAAGGGAGAGAGCATCACTGTGATGGATGTGATGAAGGAGAAAAACGCGGAGATATATTCCTCGCTTGGAAAGTTTGCGGCGGCGGAGATGGTGGAGGAAGAGACGCTGAATCTTGAGGCGCTGGTGGATAGCTACGAAAAGCAGATTATAAAATACGCCTGCGACAAGTACGGCTCGACGAGGAAGGCGGCGAAAGCCATTGGAATCAGTCAGACGCAGCTTGTGAGAAAGAAGAAAAAGTATGATATTTGAGGCTGCGTGAGGGCCTGGAGGAAAAGAAAAAATGCGCGAACACAAAACGGTTCGCGCATTTTTAGCTTTGAACCGAAACGTGTTCGATTGCCGGCGGAATCTGCGGATTTTTGATAAAATAAATTTTGCAACAAGGGGGAAAATTTATAAAAAAATCGCCTGCTTTGATATTTCGTTCACAATTTTGGCTTTTGAAAGTATGGACTGGGTATGAATACAAGGATGTGGCACGGGTTTTGCGTATTTATTTTGTATAAAATCGTTGCTTGGGTATGAGCATCGGCCATGCCCGTTAGAGAATTATTATAGGAGGACAAAGTTATGAAAAAAGGATGCCCTTATGGCACACACAGAGTTATTTCCCCGAAAGGTGTATTACCACAGCCGGCAGATGTTATAGACAATACAATGGAAATTTATGACAACGAAGTTCTTATTGATGTAAAGACACTCAATATCGACTCCGCTTCCTTTACTGAGATCGTAAGAAGAGTTTTGGACAAGAAGCCTGCAGAGGTTACAACTCAGGAAGAAATGGACAAGATCGGCGACAAGATGAAGGAAATCGTTGCAAAGGCTGGTAAGCACAAGAATCCTTGGACAGGTTCCGGCGGAATGCTTCTCGGTACAGTAGAAGAAATCGGACCAAACTACGTGGGCGACCTCAAGGTAGGCGACAAGATCGCTACACTCGTATCCCTTTCCCTGACTCCGCTCAGAATCGATGAGATCATCGCTATGAGACCTGCTATCGATCAGGTAGACATCAAGGGTAAGGCTATACTCTTCCAGTCCGGCATCTATGGAATCATTCCTGATGATATGCCTGAGAAGACAGCTTTGTCCGCACTCGATGTAGCAGGAGCTCCTGCACAGACTGCAAGACTTGTACAGTCCGGTCAGAAGGTTCTCATCATAGGCGGCGGCGGAAAGTCCGGTCTCCTTTGCCTGCACGAAGCAAAGAAGAGAGCAGGCGTGACTGGCCTTGTTGTATGCGCGGCAGGTTCCCAGAAGTCCGAGGACAGAGCAAGAGCTCTCAATCTCGCTGACGAATACTTCCACATGGATGCAACTGACGCGGTAGGTATGTACAATAAGGCTATGGAGCTGACAAACGGTGAGCTCTTCGATGTAGTTATAAACTGCGTATCCATCGAAAATACAGAGATGGGTTCAGTGCTTGCCTGCAAGGATGGCGGTACTGTATACTTCTTCTCAATGGCTACAAGCTTCACAAAGGCAGCACTCGGTGCAGAGGGAGTAGGAAAAGACGTAAATATGATCATCGGAAATGGTTATACAAAGGGTCACGCTGCTATTACTCTCCAGTGCCTGAGAGAAAACGAAGCTCTCAAGAAGCTGTTTGAGGAGATGTACGCATAATCGCTACATAAAACGAAAAAGGAGATTTGAAAATGGCTATCAGAAATTGGAAGGACATTCCTCTTTTCAAGGATGTGACTGATGAGCAGTGGAATGACTGGAAGTGGCAGGTTGCAAACAGACTCAACACTGTAGATCAGATTGCGCAGATTGTAAATCTTACTCCTCAGGAAAGAGAAGATATAGAGAAGGTTTTGGGCGGCTTCAGAGTAGGTATCACACCTTACTACGCATCCCTTATAGATCCGGACGATCCGCTTGATCCTGTAAGACGCCAGGCTGTGCCTGTACTTGCGGAGATGCACAGATCAGAGGCTGACATGCTCGATCCTCTCCATGAGGATGAGGATTCACCGGCACCGGGACTCACTCACAGATATCCTGACAGAGTGCTTTTCCTTATCACTGACCAGTGCTCAATGTATTGCAGACACTGCACAAGGAGAAGACTTGCCGGCGAAACTGACGGCGCAAGATCCATGGAAGATATAAATAAGTGCATCGAATACATCAGAAAGACTCCTGTTGTAAGAGACGTACTCCTCTCAGGCGGAGACTGCCTCTGCGTAGAGGATGAGGTACTTGAGTACATCATAAGCGAGCTTCGTAAGATTCCTCATGTAGAGATCGTAAGACTCGGCTCCAGAACTCCTGTAGTTATGCCTATGAGAATAACTGACAAGCTTGTAAACATGCTCAAGAAGTATCACCCGATCTGGCTCAATACTCATTTCAACCACCCGAAGGAAATGACTCCGGACGCACAGGAAGCTTGCAGAAAGCTTGCTGACGCTGGTATCCCTCTCGGAAATCAGTCCGTACTCCTCCGCGGTGTAAATGACGATGTGCACGTAATGAGAAACCTCATGCACGCGCTCGTAAGAAACAGAGTAAGACCGTACTACATCTATCAGTGCGACCTCTCACTCGGTATCGAGCACTTCAGGACGCCGGTATCGAAGGGCATAGAAATCATTGAGGGACTCAGAGGCCACACATCCGGCTACGCGGTGCCTACATTCGTAATCGACGCTCCTGGCGGCGGCGGCAAGACTCCTGTAATGCCTCAGTATGTAATCTCGCAGACTCCAAGCAAGATTATACTGAGAAACTACGAGGGTGTCATCACCACTTACACAGAGCCTGTAGGACTTCCTCCTATGCAGTGCAGCTATGAGGGCTGCAAGGACATAGAGGGCTACCGCTATGAGGGCGTAGCAGGTCTTGCACAGGGCGAGAGACTGGCAATGGAGCCAAACGGACTCCTTCGTCACGAGAGAAATAAAAAATAAATTTTAAGTCAGGCGGGGTATATTCTATCCCGCCGATTGAAACATTGAAACAGAGCTGCTTCTATCCCTTTGCTTTGGGCGATGGGCAGCTCAAGCTTTTTAAGAAATGGAGATAAGACCACAATGAGCCTGCTATATGACCTGGGACAAAAATACAAGACGATATCCATAGTAGGTATGGCCAAGAATTCGGGCAAGACGACAGCCTTGAATTACTTCATAGAAGAGGCTATGGACGAGGGGATGGTGCTCGGCATCACCTCTACCGGCAGAGACGGCGAGACGCAAGACCTTGTCACCGGCACAGAAAAACCAAAGGTTTATCTCGATGCCGGCACCATAGTATCCGTACCGACGCAGCTTTACGATTTGGCGGAGGCGGGGCTTGAAATCCTGCGCATGACCAAATATCATACCTCGATAGGCGACACTATGCTGTGCAGAGTCGCAGACAGCGGCTATGTGCAGATTGCTGGCCCCGTGACGACGGCGGACCACAAGAAAATGTGTGAGGATATGAGGCAGCTGGGCGCGGAGCTGGTGCTTATAGACGGCGCGATAGACCGAAAATCCATAGCATCACCGGAGACCTCGGACGCCATAATTCTGGCTACGGGCGCGGTGCTCTCCCGGAGTATGAAGAAGGTTGTCGAGGAAACGGCGCATGTCGTGGGGCTCTATGAGCTTCCCGTGCTTGAGGATGAGACCTTGCGCGCGCGGCTTTCGGAAGAGGGCAGGGAAAAAATGCTCCTTGTGAAGGGCGATGGGCTTTGCGCACTTGACCTTAAGACTGGCCTTGGAGCAGGGCGCTTCATAGATGATGCGATAGACGAAAATACGGATTATCTCTATATACCGGGAGCTTTGACGATGAGCGTGCTTTCGGACATACATCCGGCAAAATTCAAAAGGACAAGGCTTATCTTAAAGGATCCGACAAAAATTTTTATCGATAGTACAGCATGGCAGCAGCTTAGAAAAAAAGGCCTTAGAGTGAGTGTATTGAGGAATATAACGGTGGCGGCGGTGACAGTAAATCCGTGGGCGCCGGGAGGATATTCCTTTGATCATAAGGAGCTTTTGGACGCCATGAGCGCCATGATTCCTCATATCCCTGTGATAGATGTAAGGTTGTAGTATTTCTTACAGAATGTTTCAGATTAGGCAAAGCTTAGATAAAGCGATGCCAGGGCAAATTTTCGAAAGGACAAAAAAATGACGGTTTCAAACAGAAGACTTTCAAACATAAAAACGAGAAACCAAACGGGGCTTGAGTACGTGCTCCAATCCATAAACATCATCACACCTTTCGGACGGACGCTTATCAAGGAACAAAAGCCTTTTTATCCGGGACAGGAGGAAGAGCTGCGGCATGAGCTGGACAAGATAGATAAGATATTTGAGGTATTGAACACGGATGAAAAGACGGTGGATCTCATCCTCCAGAATTTCATGGAAATGAAGGAGATCGGCTACACGGTGGATAGAAGCGGGAAAAACGCTCTGTCCGTGGTGGAGCTCTTCGAAATCAAGGGCATGCTTCTCAAGATGCGGATGCAAAGACTACTGATTGAGAAGCTAAAGGCAGAGCTTCCTCAGGAATATTTGCTCGAGGACACGGATGCTGTGCTCGACATGCTTGATCCCAGAGGCGACCGACTCAATACCTTCTATATTTACGATGAATTTTCAGAAAAGCTCGCCTCTCTTCGGGTGAAAAAGAGAGAGCTTGAGCTTTCGATAAGACGCAGCAAAAAAGCACAAAAGGAATATATAAAACACACATATGGCGTGATGCTTACGCCAAAATTTGACCTTGCAGTCTCTAAATCCGACAAAGCTATGCTGGAGAAGGTCAGCGAAATACCGGAGCTTGTACAAAGCGAGGAGGATTACGTATCCAAGGTATTTGAGCTTAGGAGCAGCGACGAGGTCTATGCGCTTGTGAAGGAAGAAGAGGTTCTGAACGGGCAGATAGACGATGAAGAGCTGCTGGTCAGAGAAGACTTGTCAAAAAGGATTTACGAAAAGGCAGAGCTTCTTTTGGAAAATTGCCGAAGGATCGGAAAATTGGATTTTGCTCTCGCAAAGGCGATATATGCAAAAAAGCATAATTGCGTAAAACCGGAGATCGTAGATGAGCATGTAATTGAGATAGAAGAAGGAAGGAATCTACAGGTAGAGGATATTCTTCAATCCAAGGGTAAGGAATACTGCCCTGTGAGCATCAAATTGAAGGACGGAGTGACGTGCATCACAGGGGCAAATATGGGGGGCAAAACAGTATCCCTAAGGCTTGCCGGCCTTGTGCCCATGCTCGCGCAGTACGGATTTTTCGTACCGTGCAAAAGGGCACGCATCGGACTCTCAAATTATATGCAAATTCTTATAGGCGACAGCCAATCTCTGGAGAGAGGCTTATCCAGCTTCGGCTCTGAAATGGAAGAACTCAAAGAAATCCTTGACAATAGTAAAGACCGCTCCCTCCTGCTGATAGATGAGATAGCAAGCGGAACAAATCCGGTCGAGGGAATGGCTCTTACAAAAAGCATTGTGGATTTTCTGAAGCAAAAACCGTATATTACGCTTCTTACCACACATTTTGAAACTGTTACAGAAAGCGCCGGTGTGAAAAATATGCAGGTTGTCGGACTTGCAGGCGCGGATTTCGATAAGCTGAACAGTGAAATCAGATACGCAAACAGAAAAGAACGAATAAATATTATATCAAAGTATATGGATTATCGTCTGTACGAGGTGGGTACAGACAGCGAAATTCCAAAGGATGCCCTGAATATTGCGCGGATGTTGGGCATTCCCGCTGAGATAATCGAAAATGCTAAAGCTTATATAAAATAAAGGAGAAAAGGATGAAAAGTAAATTAAATCTTGATCCGAAAAAAATAGACAGTGCACGTTCTTGCGCCGCAAACATCGCAAAGAGCATGCAGGAGTTTATCGATGTGCATACTACGGTAAGTACTGAGAGAACCATCCTGAGATTGCTTGGCGTAGATGGAATCGACGATGTGGAGACACCGCTGCCAAATGTAGTTGTGGATCAAATAAAGGATGCGGGCGGCCTTTCTTCAGGTGTAGCATTCTGGATGGGAAATGCCATGATTCAGACAGGCCTTGAGCCTCAGCAGATCGCGGAGAAGATGGCTGCCGGAGAGCTTGACATCACAAAGCTTCCTACAGTATCGCCTGCAGAGGCAGAAGCAAAGATAATGCCTGCTGTACACGCGGCACTCAAGAAGATAAAGGCTCAGACAGCAAAGAGAAACGAATATCTGGCTACGCTTGGAGAGGGCAGGAGACCTTATCTCTATGTAATCGTAGCTACAGGAAATATCTACGAGGACGTTGTACAGGCTCAGGCTGCCGCAAGACAGGGCGCGGATGTAATCGCCGTAATCAGAACGACTGCTCAGTCGCTCCTTGACTACGTGCCTTACGGACCTACGACAGAGGGCTTCGGCGGCACATACGCTACACAAGAAAATTTCCGCATCATGAGAAAGGCTCTCGACGAGGTAGGAGAAGAGGTAGGCAGATATATCAGACTTTGCAACTACTCATCCGGTATGTGCATGCCTGAAATCGCCGCGATGGGCGCGATTGAAAGACTCGACGTAATGCTGAATGACGCAATTTACGGCATACTTTTCAGAGATATCAATATGCAGAGGACTCTCGTGGACCAGTACTTCTCAAGAGTTATCATCGGATATTGCGATATCATCTTCAATTCCGGCGAGGACAACTATTTGACGACGGACGACGCATATGAAGCAGCGCATACGGTACTGGCTTCGCAGTTTATAAATGAGCAGTTTGCGGTCATCGCAAATGTAAAGGAAGAGCAGATGGGTCTCGGTCACGCATTTGAGATGGATCCGGATATCGAAAACGGCTTCCTGTATGAGCTCGCGCAGGCAGTTATGGCCAGGGAAATCTTCCCGAAGGCTTGCCTGAAGTACATGCCGCCTACAAAGTTTATGACAGGAAATATCTTCCGCGGACATATTCAGGACGCGCTCTTCAATCTTATTTCGGTATGGTCGGGTCAGTCGATACAGCTTCTCGGAATGCTTACAGAGGCTATCCATACGCCGCATATGCACGACAGATATCTGTCAATAGAGAATGCGTCATACATCTTCAATAATTGCAGAAACATCGGAGACGAGGTCGAGTTCAAGGCTGACGGCATCATCCAGAAGAGAGCGCAGTTTGTACTGGACGAGGCAAATAAGCTGCTCCACGACATAGAGAAGGAAGGACTTTTCTCCACTATCGAGCAGGGTAAGTTTGGCGGAGTAAAGCGTCCGAGAGACGGCGGCAAGGGTCTTGAGGGCGTGACTACAAAGGACGACAAATACTTCAATCCGTTCATTCCGCTTATGTTAGGAGGTGCAGAATAATGACAGCTTGTAATACTGCAACATCAAAGGTTGATTTGACAAAGGTAAAGCCTTATGGCGACACTATGAATGACGGTATGATGGAGCTGGCATTTACACTGCCTGTTCCTTACGGCGAGGAAGCGTCTGAGGCCGCAAAGGTGCTTGTAAGAAAGATGGGCCTCGATGAGCCAAACGTAGTATATTCAAAGGATATGGGCGGCGGATTCACATTCTTTGTAGTATATGGAAAGTGCCAGCACACCGTGGACTATACGACTATCAAGGTTACGAAGGTAGACGTGGAGATCATGGACAGAGTGGCTTGCGGTCAGTATATAAAGGACAATATCAAGCGCAAGGTCGTAATGGTAGGCGCTTCCACAGGCTCGGATGCGCATACTGTAGGCATCGACGCTATTATGAATATGAAGGGCTTCCACGGTCACTTTGGACTCGAGAGATTCGAAGGCGTAGAGGCTATAAATATGGGATCCCAGGTGCCAAATGAGGTGCTGATCGCAAAGGCTATAGAAGTAGGAGCCGACGCGATACTCGTATCCCAGACAGTTACTCAGAAGGACATCCATATTCAGAATTTGACAAATATGGTAGAGCTTATGGAGGCAGAGGGCATACGCGACAAGGTTATCCTGGTATGCGGCGGCCCGAGAATTTCCCATGAGCTTGCTCAGGAGCTCGGCTATGACGCAGGCTTTGGCCCGCATTGCTATGCGGAACATGTAGCATCCTTCGTATTGACAGAAATCGTAAAGAGGGGCTGGATTGAGAAGAATCCATTGACAAAATAATAAAATTGTCTCATAACTGTCATATGTTGCGACAATTTCGTGTAATGCAAATGTTTAAATTCGCAAAGTGTATACCATGAAAGTATGGTAGAAAGGAAGAGTTTTGCTATGATCGACAAAATTAAAACAGCGAAAGAGGCCGTAGCATGCATAGAAGATGGCATGACTATAATGATCGGCGGTTTCCTCGGGACAGGTACTCCTGAGGTTCTTATCGACGCCTTGGTTGAAAAAGGTGTACAGCACCTGACAGTAATAGGAAATGACGGTGGCCTGCCTGTAGGCACATATGGCGCAACGACAGCAAGAGGCATAGGAAAGCTGCTTGAGAAGGGCATGATAGATCACATCATCGCTTCCCACGTAGGTATGAATCCGCTTATCGGACAGGGCATGATGGCGGGAACTCTCAAGTGCACGCTCGTTCCGCAGGGTACCCTTGCGGAGAAGATCAGAGCAGCAGGCTACGGCCTGGGCGGTGTACTCACTCCAACCGGTGTAGGTACTCCTATGGAGACTGAATTTGATGAGCTCGGAAGAGAAAAGCAGGTCCTCACTCTTGAGGGAAAGAAGTATCTGCTTGAGATGCCGCTCCACGCGGATGTGGCGCTTGTAAGAGCTTCTGTATGCGACAAATTCGGAAACTTCATGTGCTCAAAGGCTACGAAAAACTTCAATTATGTAATGGCTACGGCAGCAGACCATGTGATACTCGCAACAGAAAAGCTTGTAGACATTGCGGAAGAAGAAGCTGACAAATTTGTTGTATCAGGTGTAGTAGTAGATGCGATAGTGGAAGGAGAAGGAAAATGGCAGATTTAAAGGCAAGAATTGCAAAGAGATGCGCAAAGGAATTTAAGGACGGCGATTTCGTAAATCTTGGTATAGGACTTCCGACACAGGTAGCAAACTATCTGCCGGCAGATATCCATGTCACATTACATTCTGAAAACGGATTTGCGGGTCTGGATGCGGTAGCGGAATCCGGCAGCGAAGATGTAGACATCATCAACTCCGGCGGAGCGTATGTAACTGCTGCGCCTCATGTAAATTACTTCGATACATCCACAAGCTTCGGCCTTGTAAGAGGCGGACATGTGGACATTACAGTACTCGGAGCTATGGAAGTAGCACAGAATGGTGACCTCGCAAACTGGATCGTGCCGGGCAAGATGGTAGCCGGCATGGGCGGCGCTATGGACCTCGTAGTAGGCGCAAAGAAGGTTATAATTGTGATGCTCCACACCCAGAAGGGCGCTCATAAGATTCTGGAAGCTTGCTCGCTTCCGCTTACTGCTGAGAAGTGCGTAGACGAAATCATCACTGAGATGGGCGTTATGGAGGTAACTCCTGAGGGCATCGTGCTCAAGGAGCTCCATCCGGATTATACTCTGGAGGAAATCCAGGCGGCTACAGGCTGCAAGCTCATCATTTCACCGGATCTCAAGGCGATGGAAGAGGAGTAAGGACTCGGCCTCGCTGCGTATTAAAAGACTTTGAAATGGTCCCGCAGAGAGCATACGCCTCGCTGCGGGACACTTGCGTTTTGGGGCATGAGAGGAACTGAGTCTTTTGCAAGAATTTGCTTTATTTAAGGAGTGTATGAAATGAAGACAGAAAAACGTATATTGAGTATAGGGGCGCATCCGGATGACGCCGACACCTACACCGGCGGCCTGCTTGCAAAGCTTCACGAGAAGGGCTGGAAGGTAAGGCTGCTTTCGGTTACAGACGGAAGCGCGGGCAGTTACCACAGCGAGCATACGAGAGAGGAAGTCTCCCTTCAGCGCCGCAGTGAGGCGGCAGCGAGCGGAAGACTTCTGGATGCGCGCTACGATGTACTCGATTATCCCGACGGTCAGCTGCAGGTCAGCCTTGAAGCGCGCGAGCGACTGATAAGATACATCCGTACATTTGCGCCGGATATCATAATAACAAACAGGCCAAATGATTATCATGCAGACCACAGAAATGTGTCTCTGCTGCTTCAGGACGCTTCCTTCCTGCTTACCGTGCCGAAAATTTGTGAGGATACGCCGTATCTTGAGGACACACCCGGCATAATATACTGGGCGGATGATTTCAAGCGGCCTTACCCTCATCAGCCGGATATCATAGTCCCTATAAGCGATGAAAGGGTGGATTTCAAGGTAAAGCTCGCCTCCTGCCACGAAAGCCAATACTTTGACTGGTTATGCTGGCCTCATCATACGGAGCGCATAGCCTGGCCGAGAGAAAAACAAATCGCGCAGCTTAGCGAGCGCTATTACTCGGAGAACCGGGAAGCAGCTGCTGCCGTGCGCGATAAGCTTATTGAAAGCTACGGAAGTCTTGCGGCTCAAATCAGAAACGTTGAGACTTATGAGATAAGTGAGTACAGCGGTCCGATAGACGAGGAATTCCTCCGTATCGCAAGAGCCTTAGACTAAAAGCTCCTGTGAAAAATATTTGTACTATCTCAAATGCTTTTCTACAAGGTCTACAAAGGTGTCCAGGTTTTCGCGGCTTGGGAATATTGCGCGGGCATTTGTGTTTCGCCCGCCGCCCTTGCCACTATAAATAGAAGCGTTTTCTTTGACAAGCCTGCCGCAGTCGATTGGATTTCCCTTGCCCGCGCCTGTAAAGAGCAGCAATGTATTGGAGGTCGGCTCAATTACGAGCAGCAGCTTGCCGTCCAAAAGTGTGCTGCCCTTTTCCGTAAACGGCCGGCCAATTGTAAGCAGGTCATCCACCGCGAGCCCTGCATACTCCTTTAGAAGAATCTTATCGCCTAATTGCGATACTACGCCATTTCCGCAAGAGGAGCCACCGGAAGACATATTTGAAAGATCCGAAGTGATTTCAGCGACTTTTTCAGCTATATATGCCTGCTTCAGCACGTATAGCTGATTTTTTATTGCCTGCGCCTTCTCATCGGCGGCAGCTATCTTTTCAAGGAGCGTGTCTGTCACGGCACTGTATTTTTTATCCAACTTTGTCAGGACCTCGTGCTTTTTGTCATAGTCGCGGAGGGCACGCCTGCCGGCCTCGCAATAAATTCGAAACATCCCCTTGTAATTTTCGACCTTAAGAATCTTTATAAGTCCCACCTGTCCCGCGCTGCTCGGATGCGTGCCGCAGCAGGCCACACAGTCCGCGGCGTTTTCAATACTGCCTACGCATACTATTGAAATATCTTCCTCAATTGTAAGCTTTTTGCGAAGCGGCAACTTCTCGGCTTCTGCTTTTGTGGCGAAGCGTCGCGTGATGACGGGCTGGTCTGTCCAAATGGCTTCGTTTGCGCAGTGTTCTACATGCATCGCCATATCCCAGGTGATTTCAGTGAATTCCGGCTTCTCTTCAAGGCTTATGTCGATGGTCATATATTCCTCGCCCATGTGGAAACCGCGGTTTATACCGCCATATTCGCGATAAAACATGCCGGAGAGGATGTGCTCGCCGCAATGCCTTTGCATATTGTCAAAGCGATGCTCCCAGTCGAGACGGCAATGCACTGATGCCCCCGGCGCAAATTGAGAGAGCAAATCGCCTTGCGAGGATGCCTCGGCAGTTTCCGCGGCGGCTGATGGTACAATCTTGCACCACACATTTGTCCCATCTTCGTATACATCTGCTACCGGAAAATTGTCTATAAAGCCCCTGTCACAGGACTGGCCGCCTCCGGTCGGAAAGAAAAGGCATCTATCCAAAAGAAGATGAAGGCCATCCTCATCTTTGCGGATTTCCAAGACTTTTGCGTCTGCTTCCTTTAAATATACATCCTCGGTGTAGAGGCGGATGTTTGCTGTGCTGAGCGCAGTATTATTTTCCTTCATATGTTTTTTCCTTTCTATGCATTGCCACATGCGTACAATATGTCGCGCCTCCTATTTCGCGGCTTGCGATAAACGCAGGCTGCTTTGCGCAAGAGGATTGGTCGCGGGATTTGCTGCTGGAGAAATAGCTATAAATACAGTATACAACAATTGTGCCGCTTTGTGAAAAGAATCGCTTTCAAAAAAATCAAAAAGTATGATGGGGTATGCAAATTTGCTCTTCAAAAGGAGTGCGGTTTCTGATATAATAAGTCTGGAATGTACTAATTTGCTATATTGCCAAATTTGTAAAGGTATACATTATCAAATTATTTGTTGCAAGGAAGCTTTGGGGTGGTAGCTGTCAAAGCGCAGACAAAATATTTGTTCACATGGTTCAAAAAACCTGTGGATAACTTGTGGAAAAGTTCTTTACAATAACTGTAATTTAATCCGGAAAGCCTTGAAATTCCAACGATTCAAAGTTATCCACATATCCACAAGGCAATAGTGGACAAAATTGTATACAATCCCAAAACACCCTGTGGAAAACTCAAACAAACCGCAGAAAATACGGACTTTATGACATGTTGATAAAAATACCCGGGAATGCGAACAAGGGTTTACATAATACACCGCCGCTCGGGTCGCTGCGCAGGGGAGACACGCAGCGCTTGCTTTGAAAATTATTATTTCGGGAAATGTGGAGATATAAAGAAAGAGGATGAAGTATGTTAAAAGAGAGAAACCTTTACAAGGAAGGTCTTCCTGTGAATGTAGTCGTAGCTGAAATTCAGGAATATCCGATACATTTTCATGAAGACATAGAGATGATATATGTTTTGTCCGGCTCTATAGTGCTGAAGGACGGATATTATACGGAGACGCTCAAGAAGGGTGACATCTTTGTTTTAAACAGCAGAGAAATGCATAGCATTACGGCGACAGATGAAAAAAATATGACCATGATGCTGCAAATAGACAGTGAATATTTCTCGCGGTACTATGAAAATTTGCGGAACAGCTTTTTTGCGACAAGCCCTGATAGCAATCACGAAAGCCTGGGCGTGCTTCGCGGGACAATGAGCCGCATTATGATGGAGATTTTGCAAAAGGGCTACGGTTATGAGCATAAGGTCATCGAAAGTACGCATAATCTCATATCCTGTCTGCTCTCTGATTTTCAGTGTTTTCATGCGGAAGACGGAAATTTTGCGCCTGAAGGCAAGGCAAAGGGGAGCAAGGTGCTTGCGGGTCGCTTGAGCCGCATCATAGATTATATGTACGAAAATTATTCGAGAAAGCTCACCTTAAATGAAATAGCGGATAAGGAGCACCTGAGCATTTACTATCTTTCACATGTGATAAAAGAAGCTACCGGACTTTCATTTCAGGATTTGCTCAGCTTTATCCGTGTGGAAGAGTCTGAGAAGCTGCTTTTAGGCACAAATAAGAAGATAGGCGCCATCGCGTATGAGACCGGCTTTTCGGCTGTGCGCTATTACATAAAGCATTTTGAGGTATGGTATGGTATGGCTCCGCTTGAGTACAGGCGGCAGTATACGGGCAAGGTCATAAATCACGCAAGCGCCGCAAAATACAGACGCTGCCTCCCAACGGAAATAGAAAGCGCTCTGAGAGAGCAAAGCCACGGAGTTTACGCAGGCTACATGTCTCAAAGAGATCCCAAGCCGGTAATCATCGATGTAAATCTAAAAGATGTGGCAGGCGGAAACCGCGCAGACCTACTGGATGCAAAATTCTTCCAGAGCAGGGAAGCGGAGGCTCTTTCGGGTCCTTACAGGATTTTCAAGGCACTTGAGGAGAGGCTCATATATTCGGACGCAAATTGCGCAATCTCCACAGGCGCAAAAAACCCCGGAGACATTGATAATCTCACGATTCTCATATATAATCTGGACAGCAAGCTCAAAGAAAGCTTCTACGAGGCGGAGTCTCAGGAGGAGATCAGACTTTTGGTGCGCGGCTGGGATGATGAGGTGGAGACTCTCATACGCTGCACGGGTCTGAATGGTGAATATCGGATACACAGATATCAGCTGAGTAGGGAAAATTTCGCGGGCATGTACGAGGAATATACCAGAAATTACGAAAGCAGGAAGAAAAGGGATGTCCTTCTGAATAAATGGCGCACCATGCCGAGTATAAATACAAGCGAGATGCTAGTGGCCGAGACCTTGAATCTCAGAACTACGATGAAGGGCGTGTCCGCGGAGATAATTATGGTGGATAGAAAGCGGGCAGACTTTACATAAATTTAAGATAGCTAGGATAGCCGATTTAAGATAGAAAATGTTACTCTACATAGGTTGGCAAAAATAAGCAGCGGAAAGACAAGGTTCTTTGCGCTGTTTTTGTGGGATTTGAAAAAATTACTTTTACAAATTTTATTTAATTGTAAGGAAGATTTGGGGCGGTAGCTGTCTCCTGCGAGGAACACCAGGCCAAAGACAGCTTTAGCCCCAAAGCTTCGATTTTATATAAGTTTGAAAAAATTACTTTTTTGAATTTGATTTCATCATAATGGAGGACAGACAATGGACATTTTTTCGTTTTTATCGCTTGTGGGAGGCCTGGCCATCTTCCTTTTCGGAATGCAAGTCATGGGCGACGGCTTGGAGAAGCGCTGCGGCGGCAAGCTAAAGGGCATTCTTGAAAGCATGACCTCAAGTCCGATAAAGGGCGTACTGCTGGGAGCGGGAGTCACAGCAATTATACAAAGCTCCTCCGCGACAACGGTAATGGTCGTAGGCTTTGTAAACTCCGGCCTCATGCAGCTTTCGCAGGCCATCGGAGTCATCATGGGCGCAAATATAGGTACTACGGTAACTGCGTGGCTTCTGAGCCTTACGGGGGTCCAGGGCGACAATATCTTTATCCAGCTTCTGAAGCCGTCATCATTCTCGCCAGTTCTGGCATTGATAGGCATAATTTTCCTGATGTTTTTTAAGGGCACAAAAAAAGAAGACTCCGGCATGATAATGCTGGGCTTTGCTGTGCTTATGACCGGAATGGAGCTCATGAGCGATTCGGTCTCCGGGCTTGCTGAGAGCGATTCATTTGCAAGGCTCTTTACCCTCTTTACAAATCCGATACTCGGAATTCTGGCGGGCGCGGTGCTTACGGCCATAATTCAAAGCTCCTCGGCTTCAGTCGGAATTCTGCAGGCACTTTCGGTGACCGGCGCAATTTCCTATTCAGCCGCCATTCCTATCATACTCGGACAAAATATAGGTACCTGCGCTACGGCACTCCTCGCTTCCATAGGCACAAATAAAAACGCGCGCCGCACAGCCATGGCTCACCTTTCCTTCAATATAATAGGCTCTGCGGTATTCATTATACTTTTCATGATAATCAGAACAGTCGGCGACCTTGCCTTTATAGATTCACCGATAAACGCCGCGGGAATTGCGATAGTGCATACGACATTCAACTGCTTTGCGACGGCTCTTTTGCTTCCTTTCACAAAACAGCTGGAAAAGCTTGCAATTTTGCTCGTTCCGGACGATAATAAAAAGGAAGAAATTTCACTTTTGGATGAAAGACTCTTCGCCACACCTTCAGTCGCTGTAAACAGAGCTACACAAATTACGGCTGAGATGGGTCTGATCGCAAAGGACAGCCTTCTCAAGTCCCTCAACATGATCTATGAGTATCAGGAAAAGGATGCGCAGGAGATAAGAGATGAAGAAAAGAAAGTCGACAGATATGAAGACCGGCTGGGCACCTATCTTGTGAAGCTTTCGCGTGAAAATCTGAGCGCAAAGGACAGTGATGAGACTTCAAAAATACTTCATTGCATAGGCGATTTTGAGAGAATCTCCGACCATGCGGTAAATATCGTAGAATCCGCGGAGGAGATGCGCGACAAGGGTCTGAATTTCTCAAGAGAGGCTATAAGCGGGCTGCGCGTAATGACCGACGCGCTTACCGAAATCATAAATATGGCACTTCAGGCATTTACTGACAACGACCTCGAAAAGGCAAAATCCATCGAGCCGCTCGAGCAGATTATCGACGGCCTGAAGATAAAGCTGAGAGACGACCACATAATCAGACTTCAGAAAAACGAATGCAATATCGAGACGGGATTTGTATTCTCGGATCTTTTGACAAATATGGAAAGAGTTGCCGACCATTGCTCAAATATAGGCGTATGTATACTTGAGAGCGCGGTAGGCGGCTTCGACACACACGAATACCTGCGTCGTGTCAAGAAGAGCGGCGAAAATGAGTTCTTTGAGCAATACGACAGGTACAAGGAGAAGTACGAGCTTTAGCGGAAACTGCCGGGCCCTGCGGTTTGCGAGGGCTTTAGCGGAGACGGCGCCGTTTCCGCAAACAAAGAAGATAAAATACGGACGGAGGGGACATGAGCCGGATTTTTTGCGTAGAGGATGACAGAAATATACGAGAGCTTATAGAATATACACTCAAGTCAGCAGGCTTTGAGGTGTGCGGCTTTGAAAACGGCGCGGGCTTTTTCGAGGCGATAAAGGAAGGCCCGGATCTCGTGCTCTTGGACATAATGCTGCCCGACATGGACGGCATGGAGATACTCCGGCGGATACGAGCCGACAAGGACACCGAGGAGCTGCCCGTAATCCTGCTGACGGCAAAGTCCGGGCGCATGGACAAAATAAGGGGGCTCGACAGCGGAGCAGATGATTATATCACAAAGCCCTTTGACGTGCTGGAGCTTATTTCAAGGGTCAAGGCTCTGCTTCGCAGGAGTCACGCCGCGGAAACTCTCGCGTTTCGCGAGCTGAGTCTTGTGCCCGCGAAACGGAAGGTTTGCGTGGGTGCGGAGGAGATTTCCCTTACTTATAAGGAATACGAGCTTTTGCTGATGCTTATGCGCGCGGAGGGCAAGGTTGTCCCGCGCGAAAGGATTATAGGCGAAATCTGGGGCATGGATTTCGAGGGCGAGAGCAGGACGCTCGACGTGCATATCAGGACGCTGCGTCAGAAGCTCGGAGCTGCCGGAGAATACGTGGAGACCGTGCGGAATGTCGGATACAAGATTGGCTGATAGCGATAGTGCTTGCAGGCGCCGACAAAATTGGCAAATGAGCAATTTGGCAATTTGCCTTGGACGGGCCGGCTTTGGAGAATACACAATATGTACGAAAAGATATATAAAAATCTACGCTTCATATCGCTGCTCGCGCTGTTTCTGACTGCGGGGACGACGCTGGCTATATGCTATACGGTACTTACAAATGTCCTTTTTCTCAGGGTGCTTCTCGCTGTGATAGTGCTTGCTGTGCTCATTTACATACTTACAATCATTGTAGCCAGGCGTGTCACGGACAATATAGTAAAGCCCATCGAAAAGGGCTACGACATCGATAGTGGCGATTACGACGAGGTCTATGACGAGATCAAGCCTTTTGTGCGGCGCATCGCAAGGCAAAATCACGAGATACAGGCGCAGATGGAAGAGCTCAAGGAGCAGATGCGGCTTGCCGGGCAGGCACAGCAGATAAGACAGGAATTTACGGCAAACGTTTCGCACGAGCTCAAGACGCCGCTGACCACCATCCACGGCTATGCGCAGATTTTAAGCGCGGGCATCGCAAAGCCGTGCGACGTACAAAATTTTGCCTCAAAGATAGAAAAAGAAAGCTCGCGACTCATCGTCCTGATAGAGGATATTATAAAGCTTTCCCATCTCGACGAAAACGTGCAGCCGGAGGACGAAGGCCCGGTCAGCATGCGCCTAGTCGCCGAGGAGGTTGCGGATACCTTGCAAATCCACGCTGCGGAGAAAAACGTGCACATAGAGATTTGCGGTGGCGATTTTTCCGTGCGCGGGAGCCTTTCTCAGCTTACTGAGCTTGTCTACAATCTCTGCGACAATGCCGTAAAATACAATCGCGAGGACGGCAGCGTGCGTGTGGATATATGTCCTGCGGAAACTGCGCAGGCTTTCGAGCGCGGAGCTTCCGCGGCTGCTTCGGGTGTCTGCGCGGAGAAAAACGGCGGGCGGTACATAGGCAGCATAAGTGTATCCGATACCGGAATAGGCATCCCCAAGGAATATCAGGACAGAATTTTTGAGCGCTTCTACAGAGTGGACAAGAGCCGCTCCCAAAAGGTCAAGGGCACGGGGCTTGGCCTTTCAATAGTGAAGCACATCGCCCAGGTAAACGGCGCGAGCATAGAGGTAGCAAGCCGCGAGGGCGAAGGGACGACGTTTACGGTGCGCTTCCGTGGAAAATAGTAAAGCCTCCCGGTTTTAAGGAATCGGGAGGCTTTTTTTGATTTGTATGACGGACTTGCGAGGGCTTTGCAGCGATAAAAAGCAGCTACGCTGCCTGCACAATATTAGCCGATAAAATATCTGCACCTTGATAAGTCGAGCGGTGTAGCAGCGCTGAAAGAAACCGTAAAGTCATTGATTTTTTCAACGCCCGGGAACCAGGAGGCAGTCATGGCCTTTTGGAATTCTTTATAGCATAAGGTCATGTTATATGAGCTTGCAAGCGGGCGCGCCGGCGGAAGCGGTTTTGATAAAACCTTGGTTACGGCAGCTTCTATATCCTCTACTACCTTGTCCGGATGCAGATTCCAGGTTGCATCACCTATGCCATGCTTTGTAGGGACTGTAACGATTCCTGGATAGTCTTTCTCAGCTTCGCGGCAAATACCGACATCTCCTGAAAGGAGCAGTGATGGTACGCCCAACTGGTCCGCTACACTCGAATTGATCGTAAACTCAGAGGCAAATTCGCCATTTATTTTGAACCAGTTGTACAGGTAATCCTCGCAGGTATGCTTCAAAGGGCTCGTATCGGTCCAGGCAGCCGAATGATAACCGATATAGATCACGCCGTCAAAAGTGTCATCCAAGCCTCCAAGCATAGAAAGTGGCGAACAAGTCCAGCCGGAAATAAGCTGCGCTTCCTTTGGAAGAAGCCTGTGGTCTATATTCATTGCGTCCTCATGGCCGTCTTTTACGACAACCTCATAGCCGCAAGCCAAAGCAGCCCGGCAGGCCGCAGCCGTTTCCAATGTCATCTGCTTGCAGGCAGCCTCATATCCTTTGCCGCCGTATCTTGTCGCTTCCCAGCTTGTGATTCCGCTGACACCCTCGATATCAGCACTGATAAAAATTTTCATTTCTACTCTACCTCCTTATATATCAAGTGTTTTTTATTGCAAATTCAAGATCTTTTGAGCCTTTATAGCTCAGCGAATAAGCCGCGGCTCTTCTGAGCCCCTCATATATATATTATACCATAGCCGCAAGGCTTATGGTATAATCTGCCATGCGCCCTTTTGCCCAATGCAGATTATCAGAGGGCAAATATATGGCGCGGCAAATAAAATCACATATAATGTCCGCAATTTCAAACTTTTCTATGCGGACATTATACCATAGGCAACTTATATGCCAAGGAAAATCGGTAAAAAAAGTATAAAATATCGCAGAACTGTTTTTGTGCGCTTTTAATTGCTATTGTGTGGATTTTATTGTATACTTAAAGAAGTATACCTTGCTGTGAAGCTTATCGAACACCTTGACGCCGGGTGCGAAAATAGTGTGAAATTTCCAGGACTTGGCCTTTTCACACAAACGGAGAACCTGCGCTGTTTATACCAATGAAAGGTAGGACAGAAAATGCTTGACAATATCATCCTTAAAATGCAAAAAATAGGTATTGATTGCCAGCCGACGGTAGTCCTTGCGGTGGCGGCGTTTGTAGTGCTTTTGCTGCTATGGCTGATACTTTGGCTGGTCTTTCGCAAGCTGCGCCTTTGGTATTGGAAGATAGACAGACAGGAAGCCTCGCTTGCGAGCATAGACGGAAAGCTTGATGCACTGCGAAGCGAGATAAGAGAAAAAGGTCTATGCTTTGCGGAAACTGCGGAGGCTCCGGAAGTGTCAGAGCCTGCGGAAGCTGCGGAGGCTCCGGAAGTGCCGAAAGTGCTGGATTTTCCGGATGTTTCGGAAGCGGCAGAGCCTGCGGAAACTGCGGAGGCTAAAGAAGAAATTGGCAGAACCGGCGCGGCTGCGAAAGAAAGCGCAATTTCCGCAGACATAACTGCGATGATGGAGGATATAGATAGAGAGCTTTGCGAAGGATTGACAAAGGGCGATACAAAATTTGAAATAGAAAATGAATCCAATAGCGATACAAAATTTGAAAGCGAAAAGATATACAATAGCAATATAAAATTCGGAAGTGAAAAAAGATCCGGAGACAGCGCAGAATCCGGAATTTACAATGTAGGCAAGAGCGGCCGCAGGTATACCGAGGAAGAGCTCAAAGCCTTGATAAAGGACTAAGGAGGGAGAAGGAGAAAATGTTTTGCAAGATGTGCGGCAAGCCATTGCCAAGTGATGCGAGATTTTGCATTTATTGCGGTGAGGCGGTGACCGTGCCGATGCCTGTGGAAGCGGCACCCGTTGAAGAAGGAAAGTCACAATATCATTTTCAGCCGGATCCTGAATTTGTCTGGAATGTAGAGGGATTCCCGGAACGCGCGGCCAAAAAGACAGAGGATGTGGATTTTTCCTGGAGCAAGCTGAGGGACACGCAGAGAGTGGACTTCGACTGGAACAGAGGTGATCCGCCAAAGAAACCTTCGGCATATACACGGAATACAGAAAGACTGTCAAAGGCGGAGATAGAAAGCGCGCTTGAGTCACAGAAGGCTGGCGGAGCTTCGAATGCCGCATATACAGAGACTTCAGGGACAGTGACTGCGGAAGCTTCAAAGCCGGCGCCGGCAGCCGTTTCAAGGCCTGCACAGCCGGCAAGTGAGATGAATGCGCCGCAAACAGAGCAGGTGGTAGAGGATCCTGATGAGATACTTGAATCCATAAAGGCCGATACCGTGCGCGCGGACAGCAGTATCTCCGAGCAAGAGAAAAAAATAGACAAATTTTACACATTCAACCAGAAAAATGAGGAATTTCAAAAGCTCTTAGACAGGGAATACGAAAAAATCCGCCAAGGTAGAAAGCCGGAGCTCAGGCAGACTCAAAAGATTGCGGAAATGCCTGAAGTCTCCGAGGCTGCGGATCTCTCCGAAGCGGCGCGGACCTCAGATTCTACGGATCTTCCTGAAGCAGCGCAGACCTCTAAAACAGCTGTATTGTCTTCGGAAAATCCTAAGGCTATGCCTTTCATAAAGGGAGAGGAGCTTTTGAGAGAAAATGAAGACCTCAAGCCTTTCGATACAAGAGAATTAAACAAGGATCTTATGGAGATAGCCCTTGCAAAGAGCGGACTTGACCCGAAAAATTACTCTGTTGAGGAAAGTCCGGGAGACCGCATGGAGGTAAGCCCTCCAAAATCGCAAAAATCCGGGGACGCCGCAAGATCTCAAGGGCCACTGGCTAGAGAGAAAAAATCCGATTTCAAGCCGATGTTTTTGGTGGATCAGGAGGATCCGTCTGAGAACTTGCCGGAAGGCTCGGCGGACGAAGGCAAAAGAAATAAGGCAGCCGAGACAGCTGCGCAGGAGCTGCCTTGGATAAATAAAAATATCGATTGGGAGAAGAAGAGAGAGCTCGACTCGCTTTGGGGAACAATCGAAATACAGGGCTTTCCGGATCCGAAGAAGGCTCAGCCGCAAAACGCACAGAACGCACAACCGGAGGACGCACAGCCTGAAAGCGTAGCTGCAGAAAAAGTCTCGGCTGGAGAGGCCCGGACAGAAGGTGCGCAGCCAGGAACGCACAGTCCGGAAGGTGCGCAGCCAGAAGTAGCCTCGGGGATAGACGCCGTTTCCGCAAGCACTGAAGCCGGCGCATGGCAGCTGGATATAGAGGACGAGGAAGAGCGTGGCGGTGCAAGCTTCATTGTCAAATTCCTCATAGCGATTTTGGTGGTACTTCTCATTGCAGAGGTAAGTATATTGGGCATAAGGTATTTTGCGCCGGACACGGCTGCGGGTACTTTCGTGGAGGAAAAGCTCGGAATCGCCACAGAATGGGTGCAGAGATTGATGCCGTCGGATGCGTCGGATGCGGAGCAGGACGTAGACAGTACCGACAGTACCGACAGTCAGAATGCGGCTACGGAATAAAGTATACATTTGAAAAAGAAAGCGAGGGAATAATTACTTGAAAGAAAGAAAAAGAAGACTTGGCATAAAGGCGATAGCTCTCATAGTGCTCCTTGTAATAGCGCTATTCCTGATGCTCATCAACTTTATCACCGACATCCTCTGGTTTGACGAGGTGGGCTACCTGAGCGTCTTCCTGACACAGCTCCTTACCGAGCTCAAAATAGGAATTCCGCTGTTTGTAGTACTCACCATCATCAGCATGATTTACCTGATGATATTGAAAAAAGGCTACTACAAGAGAGTCGAATCGAATGACATTGTAAATGAAAAGCGCCTTAAGGGTCTGGCGTGGCTGCTTTCGGCTATCGCGAGCGCATTGGTAGCATTTACTGTATCTACCAATCTTTGGTTTGAAATCCTGCAATACACAAACAGCACGGACTTCAACCTTACAGACCCGCTCTTTGACCTGGACATCTCCTTCTACATCTTCAAGCTGGCCTTTGTGCAGCAGCTGAATGAGATGGTCCTCGGAATAGTCATCGTCTACGCGGCGGTTACGGTTGTCTACTACATGATGCTTCTCTCCATGAGAAAGCCGCAGATGTTCGAAGAGGTACCGCCTGCAGAGCCTGAGACTGATGATGATAGATACGACGGCAGCTTCGCCGGCGGCGGAAACGGCGGAGGTTTCAGCGGTTTTGGCCATGGCGCGGGCGGCATCGGTGGTCTCTTCAAAAAGGCCATGGGCGGACAGCGCGGAAATATAAATCGCACAAGAAGACCGAAAAAGCAATTTGACGACGACAATTTTATGCAGCTCATCACCATCGCTTCAAAGCAGCTCATAGCTCTGGGCGTGATATTCTTCCTGATGATAGGCGTAAATTTCTTCCTCAAGCAATATGATTTGCTCTATTCCAGCACGGGTGTGCTCTACGGTGCCGGCTTTACGGATGTAAATGTGACGCTTTGGATGTACAGAGCCTTGATAGTGCTTTCGGTTGTGGCAGCTATTGTCTTTGCGATAGGCATTGCAAAGAAGAAATTCAAAATGATATTTACGGTGCCTGTAATCATGATAGCCGTAGGCCTTGTGGGTACGGGAGCTGCATATGCGGTACAAAACTGGATAGTTTCCCCTGATGAGATAAATAAGGAAAGCACCTATCTTGAAAGAAATATCGCATATACAAAGTCCGCGTACGGTCTCGACAACGTAACCGTAAAGAATTTTGCCGCAAACAACGATCTCACATTGGAGGATATCGAAAACAACGGCGAGACTATTTCAAATATCAGAATAAATGACTACCAGCCTGTGCAGACCTTCTACAACCAGACGCAGGCTATCAGGCAGTACTATTCCTTTAGTGATGTCGACGTAGACAGATATATGATAAATGGCGAGTATACTCAGACCTTCCTCTCAACTCGTGAAATAGACGAGTCGAATATAAGATCCGAGTGGCTCAACCAGCATCTGAAATATACTCACGGCTACGGTATCACTCTCTCCAGAGTAGACAAGATTACATCGAGCGGTCAGCCGGATGTATTGATAGCTGATATCCCTCCTGTATCACAGGTAGAGGAGATTTCTATCGACAGACCGGAGATTTACTTCGGAGAGATGACAAACAACTACATACTCGTAAATACGGACGAAGAAGAATTTGACTATCCAGACGGTGATGGCAATGCCTATACAAAGTACGAGGGTACAGCCGGAATCAAGCTCAATCCGCTAAACAGGATAATCTTCTCCATAAGAGAGAGAAGCATAAAGCTCCTTGTATCCACAAATATTGACAGCAATTCCAAGATTGTAATCAATAGAAATGTAATGCAAAGAGTGCAGAAAATAATGCCGCAGCTTTCCTATGATACGGATCCTTATATGGTGATAGCCGATGGAAAGCTCTACTGGATGCTGGATGCTTACACTGTAAGCTCAAATTATCCGTACTCCGAGCCGTATTCTACAGATACCAGCATAAATTACATCAGAAACTCCATCAAGGTGGTTATAGATGCTTACAACGGCGATGTAGACTTCTACATTGTAGATGCTGAGGATCCGATAGCTCAGACATACAAGAAGATCTATCCTGCGCTTTTGAAGGACTTCGACGAAATGCCGGAGAGCCTGCAATCGCACATCAGATATCCGAATACGCTCTTCAACATCCAGGCTCAGGTATATCAGAGATATCATATGAGCGATGTAAAGGTATTCTACCAGGGCGAGGACGTTTGGGAGATCGCAAATGAGATCTATGGCATGACGGAGCAGAAGATGACTCCAAACTACTACGTCTTCAAGCTGCCGGGCGAGGAAAGCGCAGAATTTGTAAATTCCATCCCGTACACGCCAAAGAACAAGAAGAACATGACAGGTCTCCTTGTGGCCAGAAATGACGGAGAAAATTACGGCGAGATCATCCTCTATCAGCTGCCAAAGAGCAGGGTTGTATACGGACCTATACAGGTAGAGGCCATGATAGACCAGAATACCGAGATTTCAAAGGAATTCTCACTTTGGAACTCCTCCGGCTCCACATATACGAGAGGAAATATGTTTGTAATTCCTATCGAGGATTCTATACTCTATGTAGAGCCTGTATACCTTGAGGCTACAAGCTCAAGTATCCCTGAGGTAAAGAGAGTAATCGTGGTCTACGGTGACAGGATCGCCTACAAAGAGACACTTTCTGAGGCGCTTGCCGCACTCTTTGGTGAGAGTACATCGCCTGCGGAAACGTCCGAGGACCCTGTAGCATCCGGGGACACCTCAGAGCTTTCGACCTCGGAGCTCATACAGCTTGCAAATGAAGCCTTTACAAATGCGCAAAATGCGCAGCAGAGCGGCGACTGGGCAAGCTATGGCGAGTATTTAGACCAATTGCAAAATTATCTTGAATTGCTGGCAAATAAGTAGTATAATTTATGAAGTATTTTTTGGACTTGAGGATGTGATAGGGCGGGCGACCGTCCTATCTGTCTTTATTGCCTTGCCTCGCAGAGAATGCGAAATAAAAAATGAGAAATAGCAAGCTAAGGGGGGGAAAACTATGTTAGATTTAGAAAAAATGCTATTCAGAATTCCGGCGGACAAGCACACGCCATCAGAAATCAGACAGATCCTGCGTCAGCATCCGGAGGTAAAATTTGCCTCTCTGGTAGGTATAGATATAGGCGGTCATGACACTGACGAAAAAATTCCTATCGGACTCTTTCTTGAGGATCTTGAGAAGTTTTTGGAGCACGGCGTCCAGACAGACGGATCCAGCGTAGTTTTGCCTAAGATTGCGGAGCTGAATAATGCAAAGGTAGATATCATACCGGACAAGAGCGTTCATTGGTATGTAGATTATAATTACAGCTATATGGAGGATCACGGCCTTCCTATCGGTACACTTAGGATACCGTCCTTCCTCGTACACAATGACACTGCGGAGGTGGGCTCAAGAGTAGTGCTGAGGGATGCCATAAAGAGCTTCAAGAAAAGACTCCTCGAGCTGCTCAAGGAAAATCCTTATGTTTTCGAATATATGGACGCGGACAGTGTGGATGATATAGACGAGATTTTGATGACCTCTGCTACGGAGCTGGAATTTTGGGTAAAGACACCGGATGACAAGGCTGACAGAGAGCAGCTCTCCACAGCTCAGATCATGAAGGAGCAGTATTGGAAGAGGACGATAGGACCTGTAAGGACAGCGCTTGAAAAAACGCTTCTGCTGCTCGACAGCTACGGCTTTGAAGTTGAGATGGGCCACAAAGAGGTCGGCGGCGTAAAGGCAAAGATGGGAAATACCGGTCAGTACGATCACGTAATGGAACAGCTTGAGATAGACTGGAAGTACTCAAACGCGCTGCAGGCAGCGGACAATGAAAACCAGGTAAAATATATAGTAAAGGATGTATTCAGACAGTTTGGACTGGATGTAACCTTCATGGCAAAGCCTATGGATGGCGTGGCCGGAAATGGCGAGCATACGCACCTCGGCTTGTCCGCAAGGCTCAAGAACGGCAAGATTATAAGCCTCTTTGGGCCAAAGGATCCGACAAAGCATCATCTGAATCCGGTGGGCTTCGGTGCAATCATGGGATTCTTGAAGAACTACGAGATTATAAATCCGTTTGTAAGCACGACAAACGACGCCTACAACAGACTGAAGCCTGGCTACGAAGCACCGGTCTGCGCAGTTACCTCACTCGGACACGCGATAGATCAGCCTTCCAGAAACAGAACCGTACTTATCGGACTCATCAGAGATCCAAACAACCCGCTCGCTACGAGATTTGAGCTCCGTTCACCAAATCCGAAGACAAATACATATCTTGTAATAGCAGCTTCATATATGTCGATGCTCGATGGTATAAAGGCTGCGCTTGAGGCGAAGAAGACACCTGAGGAGCTTGAAAAATCGCTTTCAAAGAAGTATGGAGAAGAGGACTTCTATCTTGAAAGGGATAGAGAGTACAGAAGCGAAAAGAATATATTTACTGACTATACTCAGGATGAAAGAGATAGGCTTTTCGGTAAGGCTCCGGCCACCGTTTGGGAAAATATTTCATCCTTTGAGGGATACCCGTCAAAGCTCGCGCTGCTCTCAGTGGACGATGTAATGACGCCAAAGACCCTGGAATCATTCAAGACAGCGACTCTTGCCATGTGGGCTACTGAGCTTCATAACAGAATAATTCCAAATACGATGGATGTTGTGCGCGATTGCAAGAAGGCTCACAATGAGGATGAGTGCACGGATCTTGACAGGCTCAATTGGAAGGAAATTCAGGGCATGAGAGCATATCTCGGCCAGGACAGCCTAAAGAATAAGAGCCTATTGACTCGCTTAAAGAACGCGCTTGATGATGGTGAGTACGCACTTGCTTCGACATTGCAGCTTGAGATGCAGAGAAAGAGCAAGGAGCTTACAGATAAATATCTGGAGTACACAAAGAACCTGTTTTAGTAGTAGGAGATGAAGAAATGTTAGATATCAAAAGAATAAGAGAAGATTATGAAGGCGTAAAAAAATCAGTAGAATCCCGCTGCAAGGGAGATTTTGGAATCAGCAACATTCCGCCTCTTGATGAAAAGAGAAGAGCAATACTTGCGGAAGTGGAGGCTATGAAAAACAAGCAGAATACGGATTCAAAGCTCATTCCGCAGATGAAAAAGAAGGGCGAGGATACGACTGCTCTCATGGCTGAGATGAAGCAGCTTTCTGAAAACATCAAGAAGCTCGACAGTGAGCTTTCAGAGGTGGAGGCACAGCTTCGTGACGCGCTTTTGGGCGTGCCGAATACTCCAAATCCTACTGTACAGGTTGGCAAGGATGACGCGGAAAATGTGGAGCTTCGCAAGGTAGGCGAGCCTACAAAGTTTGACTTTGAGCATAAGGCACACTGGGATATCGGCGAAGGCCTTGGAATTCTCGATTTCGAAAGAGCGGCAAAGATTGCGGGTACAAGATTTACTGTATACAAGGGTCTGGGCGCAAGGCTTGAGAGAGCTGTTATAAACTTTATGCTCGACCTGCATACGATAGACCAGGACTACACGGAGATACTTCCGCCGTTTATGGTAAATAGAAGCGCGATGATAGGTACGGGACAGCTTCCGAAGTTTGAGGAGGATATGTTCTATGTACCGCAGAAGGATTTCTTCCTTATTCCGACTGCGGAGGTGCCTGTGACAAATCTTCGTGGACAGGAGATTCTGGACGAGGCGGAGCTGCCGGTATATTATACGGCTTATACTCCTTGCTTCCGTGCGGAGGCAGGCTCCGCTGGCAGAGACACAAGAGGTCTCATTCGTCAGCACCAGTTCAACAAGGTAGAGCTTGTAAAATTTGTAAAGCCTGAGACTTCTTATGAAGAGCTTGAAAAGCTGACAAATGATGCGGAAGAGGTTTTGAAGCAGCTGGGACTTCCTTACAGAGTTGTAAGACTTTCCACAGGTGACCTTGGCTTCTCCTCCGCTATGACATACGACATAGAGGTGTGGATGCCAAGCTACGGCAGATATGTGGAGATTTCTTCCTGCAGCAACTTCGAGAGCTATCAGGCGAGAAGGGCAGGCATACGTTTCAGACCGGCCGCAAAGGGCAGCAAGCCGGAGTATGTACATACACTCAACGGTTCAGGCCTCGCGGTAGGCAGAACGGTAGCCGCAATCCTCGAAAACTATCAGCAGGCCGATGGCAGCGTGGTAGTGCCTGAGGTACTCAGAAAGTATATGGGCGGCGTAGAAGTTATAAAATAAGGATATTGTAAATAGGAAAGCACGGCGGGTTTCTGAATGGCGGATCCCCGCCGTGTTTTTTTGTGCAAAAAGCTCCCTTCACTCCTTGCCTTCTGGATAGGAGAGCTTTACTTGATGGTTTGGTCGATGCAAGGCGGCGGAATGGAGATAGTGTGAATATGGACAAGAATAAGGATAAGAATGTAGATGTGAAAAGTTTGGAAGAGGCGGCGAGGGAATTTTTGGATTATTGCGGGAGCGGAAAGGGTCTTTCTGCCCGGACGTGCCGGGTATATGCGTATGATTTGAAGGATTTCCGCGCCTTCGCTGAAAGCAAAAGCGAAAATGAGCCGGGAGGCCTCGCAGTTTCCGCGATAAATGCCGCCGAAATAAAGGAATACATCTGCGAGCAAAGCGCAAAATGGAAGGTGAATACCGTGAAGAGAAAGGTGGCCTGTCTGCGCAGTTTTTGCGGATTTTTGGAGGAGCAGGGCTATGTCGGGGAGAGTCCGTTTCGCGCGCTGCGGCTCAGGTTTCGGAAGGAGCGCAGACTGCCGAGGACCATGGAGCTTTCGGAGGTGGAGAAAATTTTGAATGCCGCCTATGAGTGCAGCGGCGAAAGTCCGATAGCGGTCTCCGCGGAGCTGCTGACTTTTATGCATCTGAGGGATGTGGCAATTTTGGAGATGCTTTTTGCGACGGGGCTTAGGGTGCACGAGCTTTGCGGGCTGACCTTTGAAAGCTTTGATATAGAGAATAGGATTTTGTGCGTAATGGGAAAGGGGCAGAAGGAACGGCGCCTCTATGTCGGAAGCGAGGCTGCGATGCGGGCGCTGGGCAATTACCTCGAGGCGGCGGGGAAGCTGCGATATGAGAGCAAGTATATTTTTCTGAGCAAGCAGGGACGGCCCATCTCGTGCCAGCAGGTGCGCTACATCGTAAATAAATATGTGCGGCTTGCGGGAATTTCGCGGAAAATCACGCCGCATGTCTTTCGGCACACCTTCGCGTCGCTGCTTTTGGAGGAGGGTGTGGATATAAAGTACATCCAGGAATTTCTGGGGCACAGTTCGATAAGCACGACGCAGATATATTTGCATACGAGTGAGCGGAAGAAAAGGGAAATCCTTACAAATCTGCATCCTCGCCGCTTGATAGCTGTTCGGAATGCCGGTGCGCGGGTGGAGGTATGAGGAATTTGGCTTTTGGAATAGAAAATTTAATTGGCATACGATGTGGGTTTGTTGAATATTCAACAGACGGGTTGAATCCTTTGCGCTATAATGAGGGCAGATTTGAGGCTCGGCCTACACCTAACCGCTAATTCTAAAAAATACAATTTACAGCAAATAACGAAATAGAAATATAAAGGAGGAGAACGAAAATGGAAAATAAGATGTTTTGCTTTCAATGCGAGCAGACCGCAGGCTGCAAGGGCTGCGAGGGAAAAGCCGGAGTATGCGGCAAGAGTGCTGACGTTGCAAAGCTCCAGGATGAATTGACAGGCGCGCTTATAGGCCTTGCGCGCGCGACAAACGGAGGGACAGTAAGTACAGCAAATACTTGGAACCTTATGGTAGAGGGACTATTTACAACAGTTACAAATGTAAGCTTCAATGAAGTTACACTCCGTGAGCTTATAGACAAGGTACATGCGGAAAAAGCAGGCCTTGCGCCAGGCTGTGCTGCCTGCGCGTCTTCCTGCGGACAGAATGACGACTACGATATGAATAATGTCTGGACCGCAAACGAAGACATTCGCAGTTTGAAGTCCCTGATACTCTTTGGCATCCGCGGCATGGCTGCCTATGCGCATCACGCGGCGGTTTTGGGCTACACAGATGACGAGGTAAATCACTTCTTCGCGAAGGCTCTCTTTGCCATCGGCGAAGACTGGGGAATGGGCGAGCTTCTTCCTATCGTGCTGGAAGTCGGCGAAAAGAACCTCAAGTGCATGGAGCTCCTCGACAAGGCAAATACCGAGTCTTATGGCAACCCATGTCCTGTAACGGTGCCGCTCACTGTTGAGAAGGGACCATTTATCGTAATTTCAGGACACGACCTGCATGACCTCAAGCTCCTCCTCGAGCAGACAGAGGGCAAGGGCATAAATATCTACACGCATGGTGAAATGGTTCCGGCACATGGATATCCTGAATTGAAAAAATATCCTCACCTCAAGGGCAATTTCGGCACAGCATGGCAGAATCAGCAGAAGGAATTTGCAGATATTCCTGCTCCTGTACTCTTTACCACAAACTGCCTCATGCCGCCAAAGGCAAGCTATAAGGATAGAGTCTTTACAACGGCACTTGTATCTTATCCGGAACTCACACACATCGGCGCAGACAAAGACTTTACGCCTGTAATAGAAAAGGCGCTCGAGCTCGGTGGTTATGCGGAGGATAAGGAATTTACGGGTATAAATGGCGGAAATAGCGTAATGACAGGCTTCGCGAGGGGTACTGTGCTCGGCGTGGCAGATACAGTGATAGAGGCTGTAAAGTCCGGCGCAATCAAGCATTTCTTCCTCGTAGCGGGCTGCGATGGCGCAAGGCCGGGACGCAATTACTATACTGAATTTGTAAAGAAAACTCCTGCAGACACGGTAGTCCTCACCCTCGCCTGCGGAAAATTCAGATTCAATGACCTTGACCTGGGTACAATCGGCGGACTTCCGAGAATTATGGACGTAGGTCAGTGCAACGATGCATACAGCGCAATTCAGATTGCGGTGGCACTTGCAAATGCCTTCGACTGCGGCGTAAACGATCTGCCGCTTTCCATGGTGCTCTCATGGTACGAGCAAAAGGCAGTATGTGTTCTTTTGACGCTGCTTTATCTCGGCATCAAGGATATTCGTCTCGGACCTACACTTCCGGCATTTATATCACCAAATGTGCTTGCGTACCTTGTAGAGAATTACAATATCGCGCCTATAAGCACACCGGAAGAAGACCTCAAGGCTATGTTGGGAGAGTAGCAAGGTAACTGCCGTCACAGTAACTTTGACAGCTGCGATCACAAATCTTCCTTAATAAAAGGCCGCAGGAAAGTGTTGTTTCCTGCGGCCTTTTAGCAATATGCACAATCCCGGGTCGGGGAATTGTTACCTGGTATATCTTGAGACTTTGCTCAATTTGTCAATTCTGCCTCTTTGTCCTTATGCACCTGCAGCATGCCCTTTGCAAGCATGAGCAATGCTTCCTGATGAGCCAGCGACAAGCTGGCAGCGTCTTCAATAACCTCTTCTATTATTCCTTTTTCTTCTGCGACTTCTTTTCTCATTGCCAGCGCCTTTCACACACTAATCTTCGCCTTGTAAGCGCATTATATCACGTCTTTGATTCATTGTCAACGCATTTACAAACAGCTATTGTGCATTTTAATGAAATTATAATTTTATCCTCTCTTGCCACATCCAGAGTGAATTTATGCGTTGACAATGAATTCTGGACAGTTTATACTAAAAAAGAGGTGAAAGTTATGAAAACTTTAGGAGAAAGGCTTCGCTACGCTCGAAGGAAAAACGGCTATACGCAGGAATCACTCGCCGCGGCCATTGGCGTATCTCGAGGCGTCATATACAATCTCGAAAAAAACAAGACCGAGCCGCAGACAATTGTCCTGAATGCGATATGCCGCACATTGAAGATAAATGCCGAATGGCTTCTGCGCGGAAAGGGCGATATGTCCGATACAAGCGAGGTTTCTCAAAGCGCGGAGGTTTTGTCAGAGCTGTATCGCATAGCACAGGAGCTTTCAGAGACGGAGCAGCTCTATCTTTTGGAGACTGTAAAAGCTCTCAAGCAGTATATAGCAAAGGATGCAGCAGAAGGTACCGCCAAAAACACATCAAAAAAGAAATAGCTCGGCTACAGCTTTCCAGCGGTGAAATTTGAGGTTAAAGCACTCTTTAACCTCAAATTTTTGGTGCTTTCGATTTTGTATAGGAGATTTTTAAGAATGAAGGACATGCGGGATTTTTTACCTATTATACGTACCTCTCAGCTTTTCGCGGGTATCTCCGACGAAGAGCTACTCATCATGCTAAATTGCCTGGGCGCAAAAAAACTTAGCTATCCAAAGGACGCATTTTTGCTTCGAGCAGGAGATACAGTGGACTCAATCAGCCTTGTGCTTTCTGGGAATGTCCTCATTATACAGGAAGATATCTGGGGAAATCGCAATATCATCTCGAAGGCAGGCCCCGGGCAAACCTTTGGCTCGGCCTTTGCGTGCGCGCCCGGAGTGCGCATAAACGCCGCCGTTTCCGCAGAGACACCTGTCACGATACTTTCAATGGATGTAAAGCGCGTCCTCAATGTGTGTTCTGCCGCCTGCGCTCATCATAATGCCATAATACGCAATCTGCTCGGCGAGCTTGCCGGCAAAAATTTGGCTTTCAATGAGAAAATCACTCATATGGGGCAGCGCAGCACGCGGGCAAAGCTCCTTTCATATTTTTCGGCAGAGGCAAAGCGGCATGGCAGCTATGAATTCGACATACCTTTTTCGCGGCAGCAGCTTGCGGACTATCTTGCGGTGGAGCGCAGCGGGCTTTCGCTTGAGCTTGGGAAGATGAGCAGGGAAGGCCTTATCGAGTTCAATAAGAATCATTTTAAAATCAAGGTTTGAGTGTGGATTTGCAGACCTGTATTTGAGCGAAAATTTTACAGATTCACATTTGGGCAAAAATATGGTAGACTGAAAACACGACATTTCACATATAAGGGGCATAGGTTACAATGGCAGAAAAGATAGAGAGAAATTTTACATTATGCAGAGGCGGACTTGACGAGCTTTTGAAGACGGGCGAGAGACAGTTTAAGGACGCCTATGTCACGGATACGAGGCTTATGGGTGTGATAGGCATGTGCGTGCACTGGGAGATTTCAGGGGAGGTGAAGCCGCTGGATCTGCGCCAATTCTTCTATATGGACGCGGAGGAATTTGGCTTTGAGAACTATCAGAGGCTTACGGGAGACAACGAAAATGATTTTATGCTTTTGGAGAGCAGTCTTTTCGGAGGCCTCGGCGGTAAAAGGATTCCAATCACTGAGAAGGAGGCTTGTGCGCTGCTTCAGCACTATGCTGCCCTGAATGAGAAATTTTCTTTGCCGCTTCCGACGCCCGTAGAAGAATACGAAGCTATGCTCAAGGCAGATATAAAGATGACTCCTGAAGAAGAGGAGGCGCTTTTTAAGAAGCAATGTCCAAAGCTTTGCTCGCCTTATCATGCCATAAATTATTTTTTGATGCGCTGCTTTGCAAAGGACTTTGAGGCGGCAGACAGGATGAGCGGAAATTCCTTTGAACTCGAGCTTTTTCCGGAGCTTCCCGCGGCTACCCTGAGCAAGAATACGATAGATACGATTCGAAAGGATGGCAACACATATTTCATGAGCCAGTCCATCCTGCAATTCGAGGATGAATACAGGCTTGCGCTCACTGAAATCACCGTCAGCGAGGACTTTGAGATCACCGGGTACCGACGCCGTTTCCACAAAAAAATAAGCGACTCTGAGGCCGCTATGTCCCTGAGCAATCATGAGTATGTCACTCTCTTTGACATAAATGATGTGCCGGGAGCTACGGAGCTTATATGGGGATTTTTGTCTGGAATTACAAATGCTCCCGTGACTTCTTCGTATGAGAACGGCGACCTTTTTCTCGTCTATAAGAGGAGCAACGATCACGTTCAGCAAAGGATCTATCGTTTGAACGAAGATGTTTTGGGGCTTTTCTTCCTCTCGGATTACGGGCAGCTGCTGCTCTCCTCCTACGCGCTTGACGGCTTGGAGGAAATGGAAAATCTGCTGCATGCCAGCCCATTTGCGCAATTTCTCCTTCCTGTGGGGAAATACGAATTCCTGGAGCCGGTGGTCTATGAATTTATACAAAGTGATTTTTCGGACTTTGAGGAGTTCCTGGAAGTGATCAGGGATGACGGCGACGATGATGATTTTTAGAAAATTATAGGGCCTTCGGAGAACGAAGACCCTGTTTTTATATTTCGAGCTTGTGTCATAAATGTTATATTCCGAGCCCGTAAGCGATATTTCTCATGAAATCCTGCACATTTGTCACTATGCCCTTTGCGGACAGGCTGCCGCGGTCGCCGAGCTTGTTTGCCGCGAATTCCGATGTGTCCACCATGTAGAAGTAGACCGGTCTTATGGTGCCGTCTGAGAGCACGCGGTAGGTCGGAGTCATATTTCCCGTGGCGATGGTATGCAGCACCGTAGCCATTCCTATTACGGTAGTGGCCTTGCGTACATGGGAGCGAATCGTATCCTGACCCACATAGGTATGCTCAAATACTTCAGGGAGCGGCCCGTCGTCGCGAATGGAGCCGTTGAGCACGAAAGGCACCTTGTGCTTTACGCAGTTATATATGATGCCATTGTCTATGCCCTCGCCTTCGATAAAGCTTGGTATGGAGCCGTAGGTATTGATGGCATTGATAGTCTCCAGGTGATTGTAATGTCCCATCTGGTGCAAGCGCTGATTCTTGATATCGCAGCCGAGCGCTGTCCCCAGGTAGGCAGCCTCAAGGTCGTGAGTCGCCAGAGCGTTTCCGGCAAGAAGAGCCTGACAATAGCCTCTTGCGATGAGCTCGCCCATCACGCGGCGCGCCTCCACGTCAAAGCTGCACGCAGGTCCGAGCACCCATACGACATAACCGTTGTTTGCCTTCTCAAATTTCAAAAGCTCGATCAGATTCTCGTAGTCGTAAGTAAACGAAGTCTCTCTGCTTCTGCTCTGGCGGAAGGCAAAGGTGTTCTTTGCGTTTTCGTCTTCTACGCGCGTCCAGCAATTATCGTGCACGTAGATGCCTTCAGACGCATCCTCGCTCCTGCCTACTACTACAAGGTCGCCTTCTTGTATATTTCTAAATTCTACAACACGAATCTTTTTGCCGTCCCAGACCGGCACGGCGTCCATTCTGCTGTCTTCTGCGAGATGCCACTTTCCGCCTATTTTGAAGTATTCCGGGTATATTGAGGTGGCGTGGAAACCGCGAGGGGCTGCCTTTGCGTGGGGCGCGAGTACGAGGGTAGCGTCTGGCGCCTTTACAAATCTTTCCTCAGTAAAATCCGGTGCGACATAGCTCGCAATTTTGAAACTCATTTTTAATCAACCTCTTTCTCTCTTATGTTTCTGTATAGCTGCAATATTGTATACTTTATCAAATTCACAAGACCTTGAAGCTTTGGGGCTACAGCTGTCTTTGGAGGCTCGGCCTACACCTACCCTCGGGACCGAATCGACTTACAC
>CAVHIG010000010.1:0-40337 GCA_963636105.1 Anaerovoracaceae bacterium | reverse complement strand
GCTGGCTGGCAAGGTATGCAAGGCTGGTATCGTCGGCAAATACGGGTGCGGTACTTAGATAGGGACTCGGCAAGGGCGATGCCGAGAAGCGAAACAACAAACAAAGGAGAGAATATGAAGCGAGCTTTCCCAGAAGCTCTACGATGAGCTCTACGGCATTCAGACAGGCGCCGTGGAAGACAAGCGCGGCTGGACGGTAGAGGTATAAGCGCAGGCTGGCTGTATCCTCACCCCATGCTCCGGCATTGACCGTCAAATAAGAAGGTTTTGTGCCTTTCGTCAATGCCGCCAGCCTAGGTAATCGCGCGGCCGGGCTTTGTCTTGCGCAGCAGCCATACGAAGGCGAAGGACAGCAGGATAATCGCGGCTGTCAGGGGCAGTATGGCTATGTAGGCTGAGATGTCGGCGGCCTTTATAAATCGCTTGTATGTGTCCAAAAATAAGATATGCGAGAGATAGATTCCAAAGGAGCAGCCGCAGAAAAGATTGATCAGCTTTTGCGTAAACGGCCCAGGCAGCCATTTCCCGTCGCGCATGTTCATGAGCAGGCAAAAGAACATAGCCGCGGCCAATGCAAGCACCGGATTTGCGTACTCCATCATCCTGTCCCAATAAGCTCCGGTAGCTATGGTGCGGTAGAGCGTAAGCCCCATGTTGAAAAGCATGCACAGCGCAAATAGCAGCGCGGCGATGAGCCTGCGACCCGGCAGTTTCCGCCGATACTTATAGAGGTAATATCCTACAAAAATGTAAAACATATATGGCCTGTCGCCTACGAGCGGCAGATCGTAATAGGCCTCCTGACGCACAAAGCTTGCCAGATAATTGAAGCTTACGGCGAGGGTGATTATCACGAGGAGAGCTCTTTCCGCCGCGGCATTCAGATGACGGCACATAACTTGATAAAAGGGCAGAACAAGATAAATCGCAATCATGGCATAGAGGTACCAGAGATGCTGCTCCATAGGTTCAAAGAGTATGGGCACATCATAGTGAGAGTGCATCACAAAGCGATTCCATATATAGTAAATCAGGCTCCACGCTATGCTTGCGATCAGAAAGCGCAGGAGCCTTTTTGCGTGCTTTTCAAGGGACTCTTCCCTGCCGAGAAGGAGGGCGCCGGTGAGCATAAAGAAGCAGGGCACGCTGATTCTGGCGATGTTGTCGAGCGCCATCGCGAAAATGTACTCATCGAGGCTGATTTGCCCGTAGGCGCGGCAATAGTAATTTGTGACATGTATCAAAACCACCATCATAAAGGAGCACATGCGGATAAGCTCCAGGTTGTAGTTTTTTTCCGGGGTATTCATTTTGCTTGTCTTTTCCCTTTCTTCGGCCGAAATATCGTGCAAGGCTATTTATATACCGAAAAGTCACTCTTGTCAACAAAAATCATTACTGGCTAAAAAAAAGCCTCAAAGGAATGGCCTTCGAGGCTTTCAAATTAAGATGTCGCAGCAAGAGCTACAAATCCGACGCGTCGTAGCTTACTCTTACTGCGAGGACATTCAGCTTATATCCATGCTCGGAGATCCACTCGAGCGTATGCGTGTCGCTTTTGAGGATATAGTCGTCGAGATAATATGAGAGAACATCAGCTGCACGGCCGGATGAAGGCTTTTCTTCACTATAGATATAGTAATTGCCGATGATGTTTGATTCGTCTAAGTACTCGCTGTAGGTCGTTTCCGCAAAATCAGCCTCCCTGGCCGCGAGGAAGCTCTCATATTCATCCTTGCCAAGTGAGACATCACTCGAATAATACACGGTATCTTCAAAATCGCAGTCAGAAGGCTCCTGTAAAGCGGAGCTTTCGTTTCCATCCCCGCTCAGTGCGGCATCACCTGAAGCCTCGCTCGCCTCACCGCCATCACTGACTTTGGAGGTCTCCTGCAAAACGATTTCCACAATAGAAGCCCTGTCTATATTTTCAAAGGAAAAATGGCTTCTGAACTCCTCAGAATCAAAGAGCTGCGCAAGCTCTTCGCTTCCTTCAAGAAATTTCAAAGGAAGATAGTACTCCCTTATGTAATCCGTAGCGTTTTCACTGTATGAAAATCTCACATTGCGCCAGCCCGTATTGTCCGGATTCGCCGCGTCATAGGCGCTCTGATTTTTTAAGCTGCCCGCATTGTCTATTATGCTTTGCTGAAAGGCCGTGACAAGCGCGACATTTTCAGCATCCTTGAAGGTAAAGCCTTCATCTGAAAATATGCTGCCGGAACCTGTGTCATAGCGCCCGACGTATCCTGCCGTGAGCGCACTTGTATAGGCCTGCTTCGGGCTGTCCGGTACGTAATTTCCGTAGTGAGTGAGATCAAGCAGCATCACCGCAAAGAATACAACTACGATGAGGCAGTATATTCCAAGGCTTTTGAGCGTCTTTTTATTGAAGATGCGTGGAGTCTTGAGAACTATCATCCTGCCTATGGTAAAGAATATGAGCGTGCCCGCGACAAGCCCGGCGTAGAAATACGCTCCAAAGTAGCCGCCCTTCAGCCCATCAAAGAAGAAGCCCATGAGAGTCATTCCAAGGAAGGCTATTATATAGTTTACTACAGGTATCATAAAGCTTACAGTGACAGCGTCTCCCGCTCTTTCCATCTTGCGCTTCTGATAGAGCAGGGCGGATATCACGATAAGTAAAATCGATACAGCTATGTAAATTACAAGCAGCATGTCGGTATATCCGTCACCACGCAGCGCGTATATCCACGCCGAAAGCTCTGAGAGCAGATCATCATCAAAGCCGCAGTATCCGAAGATGTAATGGTCAAAGTACATACTCAGTACCAGATACATCAAAGGCGCCACGAATAAGAAGAAAAACGACGCAAGCACGTGCACTACGACGTTTCCGCAGACAAGACCCGCAAAGACCGCGACCGCGTACACAAAGAGTATCATCACTATGCCTTGAGCCATCCATGCCAAAATGTCCGCGCGCGCAAAGAGGTTTACGGCCGCGTCATCCGTGACAAGTTCGCCGTCGAGCCAGAAGGTGTAATAGGTCGGCTTTGAAATGAGCAAAAGCACGAGCCCTGTGAGAAGCATAGGCGCAAGTGACATCAAAAGCCCGGACAGCAAATTGCTGTTGAAGAGCCTTGCGCGCGAGAGCGGCAGGGAATTCATATATGTCGCCGAGGCGGGCTGATTCATGTATTTGAAGCAGACGCAGGCAGCCGCGACAGGGACTATCAGGGACAGACCCATGTAGAAGAAGTATTGGTTATTCAAAATGCTCTGAATCATGGACGCCATTGGATTCAGGTCATTGTACGACATGAGCAGTGGAAATATGCCCGAAAGGAAGTACACAAGGAAGGCCAGGGCAGGCAGCGCCCAGAATCTTCTGAAGTTTTCCTTTATAATCGCAGGGGACAGGCTAAAATACGATGCCTTGGATTTCACTGTCAGCACCTCCTAACTCGTAAATGAATATTTCCTCCAGCGAGAGCGGGAGAAGGTCGAAAATCAGCGGGCTTTGGGAATTTATGGCAGCTTCCACAAGCTCGCGCTTTCCGCGCACTATGAGAAGATCCACCGTGCCGCGGGATTCCCGATGAAGTACGCAAAGCGACGCGTAGCAGGCCTCCTTCGCCGTTTCCGCAAGATCCTTTGGAAACGCCACCTGCACCTTGTGAATGTCGCTTTTCAGCTCGTCGAGGTCGCGCTCTATCATCATATGACCCTTTGAAAGGATGCCGATGGAGTCGCAGATGCCCTCAAGCTCGCGAAGGTTGTGCGAGGAGACCAGAACCGTCATCTCGCGCTCGGCCACGTCCGTGACGATGTACTTCCAGACGAGTTTTCTGATGATCGGGTCGAGGCCGTCGATAGGCTCATCGAGGATGAGGTAGTCGGGCATGGTCGACATTGTGAGTATAAAGGCCGCCTGCTTTTGCATACCCTTTGAAAAGCGTGAGAGCTTGTTTTTCCTGTCGAGGCCGAATTGCTCGCACATGTGCTCAAAGCGCTCCTGATTCCAATGCGGGTAGAGCTTTTTCAGGAAGCCGGACATTTCCTTTAGGTTGTAGGATGAGAAGAAGTACAGGTCGTCCGGGATGAAGCCCATGCGGCGCTTTATCTCCTCATTGTCGTAGACGTCCTTTCCTTCGATTGTGATGGAGCCGCTGTCGGCCTTGAGCACGCCGGTCAGATGCTTTATGATGGTGGTCTTGCCTGCGCCGTTTGTGCCGACAAGGCCGTAGATTGAGCCCTTTGCGACATTGATGTCAAGCTCATCGAGTGCCTTGAAGCCGCCGAAGCTTTTGCTTACTTTTGTAATCTTGATCATTTGGCGTCTCCTCCTTCCGTGAGTAATTCTTCAAGTATTTTTTTTATTTCATCGCGCGATAGGCCCATGTAGGTGAGCTCCTTTAGGGCTGCTGAGATTTTGCCTTTGGTCTCGGACAGATAGGCCTGGTCAATCTCTCGCGCGCCTTGCTTAGCCACAAAGGTGCCAAGGCCGGGCACGACGTAGAGGTAGCCCTGCCGCTCAAGCTCGCGATAAGCCTTTTGCGCGGTATTTGGATTGACTGTGAGCGATGCGGATAGCTCTCTGACTGAAGGCAGCTTTTCGTCTTCGGCCAGGATGCCCGAAATAATCAGCTCTTTGAAGTTGTCCACTATCTGTTCGTAGATGGATTTTCGGCTTTTCAGGTCAAGCTGAAACATATATATGCGATCCCCCTTTCGTTTGTTTTTGCGTTTGCGGAAACTGCGCAGGCCCTTCGTTTTTTCCGGTTGCGCCGCAGCTCCTTGCACTCTAAGTGTACTATGTGACATAGCACACTGTCAACAGTTTTTTTGAAAAAATTTTTATCATGGATATTCCGCAAGCCTTACCCGCCGGATACAGCGTACATAAATCCCGACCATTTGCTTGCAAAATCACGCGGGATATAGTAGGATAATCAGTAAAGAAAACAGGAGGAGGGAAAAGAGAATGGATGAAAATTTCGAAAAGGACCCTAAGGAAAATATAGAAGAAAAAGCAAATTCCGGAAATAGCGAGCCGGAAGACAGAGAAGACAGACTCGTAAGCGAGCCGGATGAGGACGGTGTGCGCTACTACGACGCAAGCAAGCTAAAAAAGAGAAGCGGCCGCGGAAACGGCGCAGGCTCGGCGCAGGGACAGGCGTCCGGGCATAGCCACTCTCTCCGAAACGCGCTCATAATCCTGGGCATAATACTTGCGGTAGTCATCTTCCTCGGAGTCTCATGCAGCCAGCTCGGAGGCTCGGTCACAAAATCACTCGTAATAAGCGATTCGCAGGAGGAGACTGTAGCTCCGGACTCACCATATATCGCGGTTCTCAATGTGGAAGGCACGATACAGGAGGGCAATGGCTCCGGAGAATACCAGCATTCATGGACACTTGACAAAATCGACGAGCTTATGAATGATTCAAACAATCGCGGCATCATATTCTTTGTAAACAGCCCGGGAGGCGGTGTATATGAAAGCGATGAGCTCTATTTCAAGATAAAGGAATATCAGGAAGAGACAGGCTGCCCGGTATACTCGGCCATGGGCGAAATGGCTGCATCAGGCGGTTACTACATATCCGCTCCTTGCGACAAAATCTTCGCAAACAGAAACTGCTGGACGGGCTCCATTGGCGTGACAATAGGTACGATCTATGACATCTCCGGGCTCCTTGAAAAATACGGAATAAAGACGCAGACCATCACATCCGGTAAAAATAAGGCCATGGGAAGCTCTGTGGAGCCTCTGACTGAGGAACAGCAGGCTATTTATCAGAGCCTTGTCGATGAGGCCTATGAGCAATTTGTCGGAATTGTAGCTGAAGGAAGAGATATGAGTACAGCCGAGGTTAAGGAAATTGCGGATGGAAGAGTATATTCCGCAAATCAGGCGCTTGAGCTTGGCCTTGTGGACGAGGTCGGTACACTATCTGATGCCGAAAATGACATGATGGAAGAATATGATCTCTGGGACTGTGATGTTGTCACGCTTGAGCCTGGATATACAAGTACAATCTTTGATACACTTTTCTCGGAGCTTGATGCGCTTAGTGAAAGCAAAAATAGTGATGTGGCAGCTCTGCTGAATGCGATAGAGGAAAGCAGCGACTGCCCGCTGAGCTACCTGTGCGAGCTCACAAGATAGGCCGGTAGAGCCGATAAAGGAGACGTGGATTGTTGCATAAGAGTTGCAGATTTGGTTGACTTTATAGCAAAGAAAATGTAAAATAGTAGAATCGAATAGTACAAAATTAGAGAAAAGAAGAGGCAGGCATTATGAGAAAAGGCCGATTATTGGATATGCGCAAGTTCATAGATGAAAAGGGAATCGTGACGATGGAGGAGATCTGCGAGCACTTTTCTATTGCTATGAATACAGCGCGCAAAGATATCAGTGAACTTGTAAAAGCCGGCGAAATTCAGAAGGTATACGGCGGCGCAAAGTCTATAGGCGATAAGGAAAACAACGAGGCCAAGACTTATGAGCGCCGACTTGCTATGAATAAAAGCGGCAAGGAAAGAATTGCGGCAAAGGCTGCTTCTTTTGTAGAGGATGGCGACATCATATATATAGATTCGGGTACGACCGTTTCCGGTATGGTGGACTTCCTCAAGGAAAAGAGCGTGACCATATTTACTCCGAACCTTGCAGTCGCAAATAGCGCTATGAAGCATGAGTGCTTGAGCGTGTACATTTTGGGAGGCAGGTTGAATAAAGAATCCTACTCCATTGAGATGGCCTGGGATACAGAATTTCCGAGCAATTTCAATATCGACAAGGCCTTCCTTGCGGCTACGGGATACAGCATAGAAGGCGGAGCCGCGCAGGATACACCTTGGGAATGCAAGCGAAAGAAATTCGTAGTGGAGCATTCCACAGACACCTTCATCGCGGCAGACTTTAGCAAAATAGGCAAAAAAGCCCTTGTAAAATACGCCGACGCGGGCTCTGTGCAAAATCTCATCACCGATAAGGAAGTAGACGAGAGATATGCAAAATTTCTCAAGGAAAACGGTGTAAATGTTTTTATTGTATAGCCAAAAGGAGGAAAAAAATAAAATGAGAATTCCGTTTATTGCGGGCAACTGGAAGATGTATAAGACCACAAAGGAAGCCCTGGAATTTGCGGCAGAATTCAAAAATCTCTACAAGGATACCGATGTGAGGACTGCCATTTGCGCACCCTACACGCAGCTATCCGCTCTTGTAGAGGCTTTTAAAGGCACAGGAATAGGCGTGGGCGCTCAAAATATGCACTACGCTGACGAGGGCGCATATACCGGCGAAGTTTCCGCGGCGATGCTCACAGAGATAGGCGTGGACTATTGCATTATCGGACATTCCGAGAGAAGGCAGTATTTCGGCGAGACTGACGAGACAGTGAATAAAAAGCTTCACAAATGCTTTGAGACGAGTATCACTCCGATTCTTTGCGTGGGCGAGGTGCTTTCGCAAAGAGACGAGGGTAAGGCTCTTGAAGTGGTAACGGCGCAGGTAACGGCGGCGCTTTCGGGTATTTCCGGGGAGGAGGTCGCAAGGCTTGTGGTCGCTTATGAGCCGGTATGGGCGATAGGCACGGGCAGGACCGCGACACCGGAGCAGGCAAATGAGATGTGCGGTCATATCAGAAGCGTGATAGCAGCCCTTTATGACGAGGAGATTGCGGACAGGGTCATTATTCAGTACGGAGGCAGTGTAAAGCCGGCAAACGCGACAGATATCATGAATATGGATGAGATCGACGGCGCGCTTGTAGGCGGTGCAAGCCTCAAGGCCACGGATTTCATGCAGATTATAGATTTTTAATAAGCAGAAAGTATAGATTAAAAATGATAAAATGATAGATAGAAAAGAAAGAGAGGAATTAAGATGTCATTTATTGAAGATGTAGTAGCACGCGAGGTCTTGGATTCAAGAGGAAATCCTACAGTAGAAGTGGAGATTTACCTTGAGGATGGCACTATGGGAAGAGCAATCGTACCATCGGGCGCTTCCACAGGCGTACATGAGGCTGTAGAGCTCAGAGACGGTGACAAGTCCAGATACCTCGGTAAGGGCACTCTGAAAGCAGTGGCAAATGTAAATGATATAATCGCAGAGGAGATTATAGGATATAATGTACTTGATCAGGTTGGACTTGACAAGCTCCTTATCGACCTCGACGGTACTCCAAATAAAGGAAAGCTCGGCGCAAACGCTATCCTCGCCGTTTCCATGGCAGCAGCAGACGCAGCGGCAAATTACGTAGGACTTCCGCTTTTCCAGTATCTGGGCGGCGTAAACGGCAAGACTCTGCCGACTCCTATGATGAACATCTTAAACGGTGGTTCGCATGCGGATAATACCGTAGATATTCAGGAATTCATGATCATGCCTGTAGGCGCTCCTACATTCCGTGAGGCTTTGAGAATGGGTGCTGAGGTATTCCATAATCTTAAGAGCGTGCTCAAGGCAAAGGGCATGAATACAGCAGTAGGCGATGAGGGCGGCTTTGCTCCAAACCTTTCCACAAATGAAGAAGCTATTCAGGTTATTATCGAGGCTATTGAAAAGGCTGGATATAAGCCTGGTGAGGACGTAAGAATCGCGCTTGATATCGCGGCATCTGAGTTCTATGACACGGAGAAGAAGCTTTATGAGCTCAAGGGCGAGGGCGTATCCAAGACCGCTGAGGAGATGGTAGCTTATTATGAGATGCTTTGCTCAAAGTATCCTATCATTTCAATTGAGGATGGACTTGCAGAGGACGACTGGGAAGGCTGGAAGCTTTTGACAGATAAGCTCGGCAAGAAGGTTCAGCTTGTAGGAGATGACCTCTTTGTTACAAATACAGAGAGACTTGCGAAGGGTATTGAGCTTGGCGTGGCAAATGCTATTCTTATCAAGGTAAATCAGATCGGTACTTTGACAGAGACCTTCGATGCTATTGAGATGGCAAAGAAGGCCGGATATACGGCTGTTGTATCGCACAGAAGCGGCGAGACTGAGGATGTGACTATCGCGGACATCGTAGTAGGACTCAATGCGGGTCAGATAAAGACAGGTTCGCTTTCAAGAACTGACAGAATTGCGAAGTATAATCAGCTTCTCAGAATTGAGGAGATGCTGGATACTTCCGGACAGTATGCGGGTATGTCGGCATTCTATAACCTGAGATAGGAGCTTGGAATGCAGATTTGCGGGATGGCCTTTTGAAAAAGGCCGGAACCGATAATACGATTTTAAGAAATGGCGGACAGCGACAAGAAAGCGCTTTTCCGCCATTTTTGTTTGGAATTTTGTAAAAATATAAATTTCCAAGCTACGCAATTGGCACTTGCAATGGCGGGGAAAGAGGCGTATAATCGGGGTATAGAGCAAGTGGGCACTGTGCACACTTCATAAAAAGAAAGGAATCTTCTGTCGACCCTTGCCTTTTGGACAGGAGAGCCTTATATGATTACTTAGCTGATGCAAGGCAGCGGAATGGAGATTGTCTATGTATAATAAATATAATTACGCTCTGGGCTCGGCAAGGTCATGCATCCGTGAGCTGTTTGAATTCGGTTTGCAGAGGGCCGCCATTGTGGGCAGAGAGAATGTATATGATTTTTCGCTCGGAAATCCGAGCATTCCGGCGCCAAAGGCTGTAAATGAAGCCATTGTGGATATTTTGAATACAGAGGACAGCCTGCTTGTGCATGGCTACAGCAGCGCACCCGGCTTCATGGACGCAAGAGAGGCAGTTGCCGCAGAGCTTTCTGAGCGCACCGGCACGGCAGTCAGCGGAAATGACCTTTTCTTTACCTGCGGCGCGGCGCCTGCTCTCATTGCGGTATGCAAGGCGCTTCATATAGACAGCGAGACGGAAATTCTCGGAATCGCTCCTTTCTTTCCGGAGTACAGACCTTTTATCGAAAGCACGGGGAGCAAATTCGTATATGTACCGGCTGATACAAAAAATTTCCAGATAGATCTTGCGGCGCTTGAGGCTATGATAAATAAAAACACGCAGGCCGTTATAATAAATTCGCCAAACAATCCTTCAGGCGTGGTATTCAGCAAGGAGACGCTTGAAAAGGTTGCGGACATTCTCGCAAGGAAGAGCGAGGAACTTGGAAAGCCTGTATATCTGATATCTGATGAGCCATATCGCGAGCTTGTATATGACGGAGCGGAGGTGCCGTGGGTGCCTTCGATTTACAAGGATACCTTCGTATGCTACTCCTATTCGAAGTCGCTTTCGCTTCCGGGAGAGCGTATCGGATATGTGTATGTTCCGGCAGGGATGACAGATGCGAGGGAGCTTTTTGCGGCAATTGCGGGGGCAGCGCGCGTGATGGGTCATGTGTGCCCGCCTACGCTGGTGCAGCGCGCGGTAGCTCGTTGCACACATGAAAAGCCGGATCTTGCGGCCTATGATGAAAACAGAAAGCTTTTGTATAACGGACTTAGGGAGATTGGATATGAGTGCGCAAAGCCGGACGGCGCCTTCTATCTCTTTGCAAAGGCGCCGGGCGGAGACGCAAAGGCATTTTCGGAAAAGTGTAAGAAATATGACCTGCTTGTGGTGCCTTCTGAAGACTTTGGTGTGGATGGATATTTCCGCCTTTGCTATTGCGTATCCAAGGAGACTATAATCGGGGCATTGCCGCTTTTTAAAAGGGCCTTTGAGGAATAGGAATGAAAGCTTAAAAAGCAGAAATTGACAAATAATTAACGTAAAAAAGCGAAAAATCACCATGAAAACCGCTTGATTTTTCGCTTTTTTAATGATATAATCTAACAGTTATTCAGACAAGGGAGGTAAAGAAATGACGACCGTTCTTATGGTATTGCTGGCTATAGCAAGCCTTGTGCTTATAGCAAGTATTTTGCTTCAGTCAGGCAATAGTGCCGGATTGTCCGGCTCAATCGGCGGCGGCGCGGAGCAGCTTTTCGGAAAGAAAAAGAGCAAGGGCTATGAGGCCATTCTTTCCAAGATCACAACTGTTGCGGCGGTGCTTTTTATTGTGTTGTCACTGGTTCTTGTGATGACGGAATAAAATAAAAACGTTTCCACAATTTTTTAATTTAAATATTTTGACTTTTAGTTCGCAGTTTTAAAAGGTGTCACTGGCACCTTTTTGACGCGCACAAAAGTCGCAGGGGAGGAATTATTGACATGACAACTTTAGCAGTAGTTGCTACCGTCTGCGCAATAGTCGGTCTGATTGTTGCGTACGCATTGGCAAAGTGGATCGGCCATGTTGACGACGGTACAGCAAGAATGAAGGAAATTGCCGGCTATATCAGAGAAGGAGCCATGGCTTTCCTGAAGAGAGAGTATAAGACGATGATTATTGTAATCGTAGTACTCTTCTTATTGATCGGTATTGCAATCAACTGGACTACAGCAGTTCTGTACGTATTTGGCGCACTCCTTTCAGTGCTTGCCGGATTCTTCGGAATGAACGTAGCTACAAAGGGCAACGTAAGAACTGCAAATGCTGCAAAGGAAAGCGGCATGAGCAAGGCTCTGAAGGTTGCTTTCAGATCCGGCGCTGTAATGGGTCTTTGCGTATCAGGACTTGGTCTTTTCGGACTCGGCGTTGTATTTGTAGTTATGGGCGTAGATTGCGCGGACGTAATCACAGGCTTTGGTCTCGGAGCTTCTTCAATGGCTCTCTTCGGTCGTGTAGGCGGCGGTATCTATACAAAGGCTGCTGACGTAGGAGCTGACCTTGTAGGTAAGGTAGAAGCAGGTATCCCTGAGGATGACCCGAGAAACCCTGCTGTTATCGCTGACAACGTAGGCGACAACGTAGGCGACGTTGCTGGTATGGGTTCTGACCTTTTCGAATCCTATGTAGGTTCCATAATCTCCGCTATCACACTTGCGGTTATTATTCCTGAGGTTACACCTGCTATCGGCGCGGCATTTGCGCTTGATCCTGTAGTAGGCTCCGTATTCCCGCTTTTGCTTTCCGCAATTGGTCTTATCGCATCAGTACTCGGCATCATGTTTGTAAGAGGTCAGGAAGGTGTAAATCCTGCAAAGGCTCTCAACATGGGTACTTATGTAAGTGGCGTAATCGTAATCATAGCATCCTTTGTACTCAGTAAGGCAATGCTCGACACATACAACTGCGCAATCGCTATTATAGCAGGACTTATCGTAGGTATTGCAATCGGTAAAATTACAGAAGTATATACATCAGGCGATTATAAGCATGTAAAGAAGATCGCTGAGCAGTCCCAGACTGGTGCTGCTACTACAATCATTTCCGGACTCGGCGTAGGCATGATGTCCACACTGTGGCCTATCATCCTCATCGCGGTAGGTATCCTCGTAGCAAACGCATTTGCAGGCCTCTATGGTATCGCACTCGCTGCTGTAGGTATGCTCTCCACAACTGCTATGACAGTAGCTGTAGACGCATATGGTCCTGTATCTGACAATGCTGGTGGTATCGCTGAGATGGCTGAGCTTCCTGACAGCGTAAGAGAAATCACTGACAAGCTCGACTCTGTAGGTAATACTACAGCTGCTATCGGTAAGGGCTTCGCTATCGGTTCTGCTGCTCTGACAGCACTCGCACTCTTTGCTTCCTACTCACAGGTTGCACAGCTTGACGATATCAGCCTTCTTTCACCAATGGTAATCGCAGGAGTATTTATCGGAGCTATGCTTCCGTTCCTGTTCTCAGCTATGACTATGAATTCCGTAGGTAAGGCTGCAAACCAGATGATCGAAGAAGTAAGAAGACAGTTCAGAGAAGACAAGGGCATCATGGAAGGTACTTCCAAGCCTGATTACGCAAGATGCGTAGACATCTCCACAGGAGCTGCTCTTAAGGAAATGATTATGCCAGGTCTTATGGCTATCATCGCTCCGCTCGTTGTAGGTATTGTAATGGGTCCTGATGCTCTGGGCGGAATGCTCGCGGGCTCACTTTCCTCCGGCGTACTGCTTGCTATCATGATGGCAAACGCAGGCGGTGCATGGGACAATGCAAAGAAGTACATCGAAGAAGGAAATTACGGCGGCAAGGGTTCAGAACCTCATAAGGCTGCTGTAGTAGGCGATACAGTAGGAGATCCGTTCAAGGATACATCCGGTCCTTCCATCAACATCCTCATCAAGCTGATGACTATCGTTGCTGTAGTATTTGCGCCACTCTTCGTACAGATCGGCGGACTTTTCTAATATAGACTTCTCAATAAAAACAGAGAAATATAATAGGATGACCAAGGCGTCATGTGGCTTTCAAAAGTCATGTGACGCCTTTTTATGACGAAATCATATTCCTCACAGCAAGATATTATCACACGCGATACATAAATTTTCAATTAAATAACAAAAAGTGCTTGACAGACATGTAGATAAGTAGTAAAATCTGTTTTGTTGAAGAGCACAAAAATATTCACAAAACATGTGTAGCTCAACAATAAAGCGTGCGCTGTGCACACTTAGAAAGGAAAAAAGTAGCCATGAGAAGTACATCTGCAAGAAATACAGTCTTTACGTTCGCCTTTAGCGCCTACTATTACGTAGGTTATTTTGCGTTGAGGACAATTAAATATGTATTTCGGGACAGAGCCTTGTGCTTGGCATGATAAAATAAAATATAATGTTGCTTACGGCTGTGTCCATGCGGATACAGCCGTTTTTATATTCTGAAAAGGAGAAAAAGAAAGATGAAAAAGGATTTACTTAAAAAATTGACAGCCTCACTGCTTGTAGGCACTATGGTGCTTTCTCTGGCAGCTTGCGGCGGAAGCGGAGAAGCCGAGGGCGAAGCTACAGATGAGAGCAGCACAGGTGCAAAATATACGGTAGGCGTATGCCAGCTTATAGAGCATGTGGCACTCGACGCAGCGACCGAGGGCTTTTCGGACGCACTGAAGGAAAAGCTCGGTGACGACGTTTCCATAGACGTAAAACTCGCACAGGGCGAATCAAACAACTGCACGACCATCATAAACAACTTCGTAGCAGCTGATGTAGACCTCATCATGGCAAACGCTACAGCGGCACTGCAGGCGGCAGTATCCGGCACAGACACAATTCCTATCCTGGGTACATCTGTTACTGAATATGGCACAGCGCTGAACATTCCGGACTTTGACGGAACAGTAGGCGGAAATATATCCGGCACTTCAGACCTTGCTCCGCTTGATGAGCAGGCAGCTATGATTCAGGAAATCTTCCCGGATGTAAAGAATATAGGACTTCTCTATTGCTCATCTGAGGCAAATTCACAGTACCAGATCGACGTAATGACAGAGGAGCTCACAAAGCTCGGCTATGAGTGCACAGCATACTCGTTCTCAGATTCAAACGACCTCGCTACAGTAACTACTACGGCAGCATCCTCAAGCGACCTCATCTACGTGCCGACAGACAATACGGTAGCCGCAAATACAGGCATCATCGACAACATTTGCAGACCTGCAGGCGTACCTGTAGTAGCAGGTGAGGAAGGCATTTGCTCAGGCTGCGGTACAGTTACACTTTCAATAAGCTACTATGACCTTGGATACCAGACAGGTGTGATGGCTGCCGAAATCCTGGCAGAGGGTGCAGACATCTCTACAATGGCTATCGCATACGCACCACAGGTTACAAAGAAGTACAACAAGACAATCTGCGATGAGCTCGGTATCACTGTTCCAGACGAATATCAGGCAATCGAGTAGGAATTGATGTAGAGACGGAGGTTAAGTAATTATGGACATAGGTGTACTTATAAACGGTTTGCCCGGCGCCGTGGCTCAAGGCCTTATATGGGGAATCGTAGCTATCGGCGTATTTATCACATTTAAGGTTCTGGATATCGCAGACCTTACAGTAGACGGCTCGCTCTGCACAGGCGGTGCGGTATGCATCATGATGATGCTCGCGGGATACGGAAATTTCACATCCATCGCGGTCGCTACCCTGGCTGGAATGCTTGCAGGAGCTGCCACCGGACTTTTGCACACGTTTATGGGTATACCGGCCATATTAGCAGGCATACTTACACAGCTTGGACTTTACTCCATAAATTTGAAAATAATGGACAGCAAGGCAAATCAGCCAATAAATGCAAATAACACTGACCTTTTGGTATCACTTCGAAACGTAAAGGGCGTACCCCTCCTCGAAAATACCATACTCATCACCGCGATAATCACCGCCGTTACCATAATAATCCTGTACTGGTTTTTCAATACGGAATTCGGCTGCACGCTCCGCGCTTCCGGAAATAACGAAGCGATGTGCCGCGCGCAGGGCATAAATGTCTCGGTAAATAAGGTTGTGGGACTCACACTTTCAAACGGCTTTGTGGCCCTGGCAGGCGCGCTGCTCGCACAATATCAGGGCTTTGCGGATGTGCAGATGGGTAGAGGCGCAATCGTAATCGGCCTCGCGGCTGTAGTCATAGGAGAGGCGATTTTCGGAAAAATCTTCACAAACTTCGCTTTGAGGCTCACGGCGGTCTCCATCGGCTCCATCATCTACTATCTGGTACTTCAGGTGGTTATCTGGAGAGGTCTCGACCCGCAGATGCTCAAGCTCTTCTCAGCTATCATCGTGGCGATATTCCTTGCGATACCGTACATGAATACAAGATATTTCAAGGGACTGAAGCCAGTCAAGGGAGTAAAAGGAAAGGAAGTAGGACAAAATGCTTGAACTTAAGAACATACGCAAAACCTTCAATGCAGGTACTATAAACGAAAAGACAGCTCTTGACGGGCTTTCACTCACGATAGAAGACGGTGAATTTGTGACGGTCATCGGCGGAAACGGCGCAGGCAAGAGCACGATGCTCAATGCCATCGCAGGGCTGTGGCGCCCTGATTCCGGTCAGGTTTTGATAGACGGTGTGGATGTCACAAAGATGCCTGAGCATAAGCGCGCAAAGTACATGGGCAGAGTATTCCAGGATCCTATGCTCGGCACGGCCGCGGACATGCAAATAGAAGAGAATATGTCCATCGCCTTGAGACGCGGAAAGCACCGCACTCTCAAGTGGTTCATCACAAAAAAGGAGAGAGAGCTTTACAGAGAAAAGCTTGCGACCCTCGGCCTGGGACTCGAAAACAGACTCAAGACAAAGGTGGGACTCCTTTCCGGCGGACAGAGACAGGCGGTTACACTTCTCATGGCTTCGCTCAAGACGCCAAAGCTTCTGCTTCTCGATGAGCATACGGCGGCTCTCGACCCGAAGACTGCGGACAATGTGCTTTCCTTGACAGACAGAATCGTAAGAGAAAATAATCTGACCACGCTTATGATCACTCACAATATGAATAATGCTATAGAATACGGAAACCGCCTCATCATGCTCGCGGACGGCAAGGTTATACTCGACATCAAGGGCGAGGAGAAGAATAGATTGACCGTAGAAAAGCTGATGGCGAAGTTCTATGAGGCAAGCGGTGAGCAGCTTGCGGACGATGGCGTACTCCTGAGCGGAAATAGGGAGACAGAGCAGCACTCGCAGGTAAAGCAGGCAGTATCCGCGGCCGCAAAGAGCCCGGAGCTTGAGGAGAAAAAGAGCGCATAGAAGTGCCTGCGCAGTTTACGCAAGAAAATATTATTATACGATAAAATCCCGCCCGGCGATAAATGCCCTGCGGGATTTTGTTTTTACGGCTCTTTGCTTGCGCTTTGCACATAATTTTGCTATAATTTTGTGTATGAAAGTGAGGTGCGATATGAAAAAACGATTGATTTCCGTTCTGCTGAGCCTTGTGCTGGTCATAGCTTTGCTGCCGGCCGCCGTATTTGCGGAAGGAGAAACCCCGACAGTAAATACAATAAATACAGTAAGCACCGAAGACGGGCTTATAGATGCCGCTGCGAAAGGTGGAAGTGTTCAGCTGTTGGCGGACATTACTATTGGTAGTACGCTTGTGATTTCGAAGACGCTTATCCTCGATCTGAACGGATATGTGCTGAAATATGAAAGCGACAAAGAAGGCAGTGTCATCGAGGTCAAAAATGGCGCCAAGCTGACGCTTGATGACAGCCGCCCCAATCAAGGACACAAATTCAAGGTCAATGGCGAGGGCCTGTGGGTCCTTGACGAGGAAAATGGCACAAAGACGATTTCAGGCGGCATTATCACCGGCGGACATGCCTCAAATGGCGGCGGAATCATGCTCGGGGCTACCACTCTCAATATGAACGGCGGCAATATTGTAGGCTGCACTGCCAATAATGGCGGCGGTGTGTACCTGACTGATAATAGGAATGATAGCTCCTATGGCAAGTTTTTCATGAATGGCGGCCGGATATGCGGCTGCACTGCCAATTACGGCGGCGCTGTATTTGTTCCGGGGGCGGTAAATGACGGAAATGCTTTAGGCTATGGAATTTTCTGGACGAGCAGGTTCGATATGAGTGGCGGCACCATAGAAAATTGCGTTGCCGAGAGCGGCAGCGGTGTATATGCACCGCTATACGGCATTTTCGAGATGTCGGGCGGCACGATCAAAAACTGCAGCGGAGACGACTGGACGGTGTACGATGACAACGGCAACTTTTCCCTGACCGGAGGGAGCATTTACGGCAATGTACGCTATAAAAGTAAAAAAAGTAATGATATAATAGCCACTCTGAACTTCACAGCAGGAGTCACCGTGTACGGAGAAATCAAGCTGGATATGGCAAGAAAAGATTATGTAAATGGCTACCCGGACTTGATTTACTTCTACACAGAGCAAGGCAAAGATGGCAATGATACTATATATGCTACCCAGGTGGTAAATGAGTCTTTAAATCAACCCGCAACGCCTATTGATAATCCGACCAGAGCCGGTTATAAGTTTGAAGGCTGGTATACGGATTGGGATTATGATGATCCATACGAATGCTTTAAAGAAAACGAACAGGTGAAGGAGGGTTACAACGGCTACGCAAAGTGGACGGAAACAGACTACACTGTCATATTCGACACAGACGGCGCTGATTCAATCGACAAAAAAACAAAGATAAAATGGACAGATAAGCTGCTTGACGGGATAAGTGAGCCGAAAAAATCCGGCTATACATTTGCCGGATGGAAATATGGCAATACCCTTGTAACTGGGAGCACAACATATGCCGAGCTTGTTCCGGATGACGACGCGGATAATGACACAATAACACTGAAGGCACAGTGGACAGCCATAGTTCGCGATGATCCAAGCTACTCCATCATCGTAAACGAGGCCGAGCACGGAAAGCTCAACTCAAGCCGCCGTCATGCCGGGCGTGGCGACCGCGTGACGCTGACGGTCGAGCCGGATACGGGCTGGTCCCTGGCAAGACTGATTGTAAGCGATCGGAATGGCAAAGCGCTCAATCTCGACATCGTGGAAATTGGCGAAAAATACAGCTTCCGCATGCCGACCGGCAAGGTCACTGTGACGGCCACCTTTGTGGAAAATGATGCGATCGTGGATGCGGACGCTCGCGATTACTTCTATGACGCAATCCTTCGGACATCAATAATTCTTCTACGGATGTGGCTGCCGACGATGGCTGCACAGGAGCTCATATAGTCACGTTTTTTACCGCGTTCTTGCTGAATAGCGCCGATATGCGGATTTTTATGAAAGGAAGAGCTGATGATAATTCAAAAGGACACTTGCAGGCTCGCTATAGTGCAGGCCTCCCCCGTGATGTTTGACAAAGAAAAATGCATAAGAAAGGCAGTTTCCGCAATAGAAAAATGCGCTGAAATCGGCGCGGAGCTCGTCGTATTTCCGGAGCTCTTTGTACCGGGCTATCCTTACGGAATGACCTTCGGATTTACGGTCGGAAGCCGCGGCGCAGAAGGACGAAAGGATTGGAAGGTCTATTACGACAATTCGCTGCTCGCGGACGGGTCGGAGCTGCAGGAAATTCGTGACTGTGCCGTAAAAAATTCCCTGTACATAAGCATTGGCTATTCCGAACGTGATGCCGTAAGCGCGACGCTCTACAACTCGAACATGATGATTTCACCGAGTGGTGAGATGCTGAATCACAGGAAGCTGAAGCCTACGGGCAGCGAACGCGTGGTTTGGGGCGATGCCGATAAGGATTTTTTCCCAGTTATGGATACTCCCTGGGGTCCTATGGGCAGCCTGATTTGCTGGGAAAGCTACATGCCGCTTGCGCGCACGGCGCTGTATGAAAAGGGTGTGAGCATCTACATTTCCCCGAATACCAATGACAATGAGGAGTGGCAGAATACGATCCGGCACATCGCGATTGAGGGCCATTGCTTCTTTGTGAACGCGGATTTGTACTTTGGGCGCGATATGTATCCGAAGACTTTCGGGAGCGATGCGGAAATTGCGCGGCTCGGCGACGTCGTGTGTCGCGGTGGCAGCTGCGTTATTGATCCGTATGGCCATCCTTGCAGCAGTACGGTTTGGGACAAGGAGGAGATCATCTATGCGGAGCTCGACATGCAGAAGGTGCCTGCAAGCCGCATGGAATTTGACGTATGCGGGCACTATTCAAGACCAGATGTCTTGAAATTCGAATTCGAGGACAGGTAGGACCCGACATAGCATATTACAAACACAGTCACACAGCTACACAGCTACACCGCGCAAAAATGTATTTTTGCGCGGTTATTTTATGAAAGGTACATTTTTGCGAATGCAAAAATGTATTCTTCGTAGAAAAAGCCCGGCAGAATACATTTTTTTGAGGACAAAAGTCTCCATAGCGCCAAAATCGAGCAAAATGGCTTCGCAAAAATGTATTTCATTCAAAAAAACAGTACAAAAATACATTTTTGCGTCGAGTGGGGATAATGAGTTGCACATGTCTGAGCAACAGAGTGAGAAATAGTACAAAATACTGTAAATTGAAGCAAAAAAAGGTTGACAAAAACTCTATGTAAATGTAAAATGTAGGAAATAATAGCAACAACAATCAATAATACAAGTTATTTCAATGGCTAGCCCCGATGCAAGGCGGCGGAATGTAATACCAGTATTGTACCACTTTTTTTGTGCATTTTTATTTGATAATTTCTGTATATGCTTATTATATCATTTACATAAGGATTAGACTGCGCCGACGATGGCTGCACAGGAGGGATAAGGTCAGGTAGGGAAAAAACGAAAAATCAGGAGCAGAAAAAAAGCCTATGCGCAGGGTATTGCCCGTGCATAGGCTTTGCCGTAAAATTTGCGAGGCAAAGGAGCTTTATCCCAGAGCTTTATCTCGGAGCGTCCAGCAGATTTGTCATACTCCTTAGGCTGATGCAGAGCGTAGAAGCATTGTGCAGGAGCGCGGAGGTTGCCGGCGGCAATATACCCGCTACACCGAGGCATATGAGCATAAAGTTGAAGCCGATTATACTGCGGTAATTGCGATGGATTCTGCTCATGAGGGCGTCGCTCAGCTCCTTGAGAGTGATGAGCGAGTAGAGATTATCAGCGTCCACTGTGATGTCCGCCACCTCTCGAGCAATCGCCGCACCGTCTCTTATCGCGATACCGGCGTCAGCTTCAGAAAGAGCAGGCGAATCATTTACTCCATCTCCAAGCATGATAACCTTGCGGCCTTTCTCGTGCTCGGCGCGTATAAAGTTGGCCTTGTCTTCAGGAAGTACCTCTGAGAAATATTCGTCCACGCCTACAGCCTTTGCCACTGCGCGTGCTGTCTTTTCATTATCCCCGGTCATCATCACAAGCTTTGAAATTCCAAGCCTGTGGAGTCCGTTTATAACGGCCTGCGCTTCGTCGCGCAACGGATCCTCAATGCAGATAACCGCTGCGAGCTTTCCGGACAGTCCAAGATACAGATGTGAATATTCCGCAGGGAGATCATCAAATTTGTCCTTTTCGCCTTCAGGTATTACAAAGCCCTCGTCCTCAAATACGAAGTGCCCGCTGCCAATGATGGCCTTTTGACCGTCTACGCTGCTTGAAATGCCGTGAGCCACAATATATTCAACCTGTGAGTGATGCTCCTCATGGTGAAGCTCTCTTCTCTCGGCCTCCGCGACCACGGCCTTTGCCATTGAATGCGGATAGTGCTCCTCAAGGCAGGCTGCAAGGCGCAGCATCTCATTTTCATCATGTCCGCCAAATGTCACTACCTTTGCAACCTTTGGTGCGGCATGTGTGAGTGTGCCTGTTTTATCAAAAACAATCGTATCTGCCTCGGATACAGCCTCCAGGAAGCGTCCTCCCTTTACGGAAAGATGATAATTGCTCGCTTCCTTCATAGCGGAGAGCACCGCGATAGGCATAGAAAGCTTGAGCGCGCAGGAAAAATCCACCATAAGCACAGCAAGCGCCTTTGTCACGTTTCGAGTCAAAAGCCAAATAAGCGCCGTTGCCCCCAGGCTATAAGGCACGAGCTTGTCCGCAAGGTGAGAAGCCTTGTCCTCAGTAGCAGACTTGAGCTTTTCTGATTCTTCTATCATTTTTACTATGCGGTCATAGCGTCCCGAGCCGGAAGCCTTCTCGACCTGGATGGAAAAATCTCCCTCCTCGACAACAGTACCCGCATATACGTAGCCGCCCGGCGATTTACGCACCGCGAGAGGCTCGCCTGTGATGGAGGCCTGATTTACCATCGCCTCGCCCGCGACTACCTTGCCGTCGAGCGGAATCATGCCGCCTGTACGTACAGTGATGACATCGCCTGCTTGTATCTCGCTTACCGGGACGAGCACTGCCTCACCATCCACCTCAAGCCATACCTTATCGACATTCAAAGCCATGCTGCGCGCAAGATCCGATACGGATTTTTTGTGCGTCCATTCATTCAATATGTCGCCGATATTGAGAAGGAACATGATCGAGCCGGCTGTCTCAAAGTCACCGCGCAAGATGGAGACTCCGATAGCTGTCGCGTCGAGCACAGGTACCTGGATTTTGCCCTTCAAGAGGCAGGAGATTCCTTCCTTTATATAGCGCAGGGAATTTACGACAGTAAGCGCACTGCGAATCGGAAATGGCAGCAGCGCCTTCTTGAAAATCCTGCGAGATACAGCAAATACCAGCTTATCCTGATATTCCCTATTGAGAGCGCGTCCGCTATGCTCCGGGGCGAGCTCTGTAGAAGTCTCATAGGAAAAGCATGAGAGAGCCTGTGCCAAATCTTCTCTTGCTGAATTGTATCTTATGACGGCATCGCAGGTACGATCATAGACCTTGACTGCTGTCACGCCGTCTATATGGCATATATATGCCTCCAAAATGTCCGCCTGAGCGAGGCTCATGTGCTTTTGCATGGCGCGCACACGGATGCGCCCGGCAGACTCATGCATTACCTTAAATTTCATTTTCTAATCACGCTTCCTCGTAATTATTCTGCCTTTTCTTCTTCTGCGCCTTCGCAAGCAGGCTCGCAAGCATCCTCGCAATCAGCATCGCAGCCGCAGCCGCACTCAGTGTCATCACACTCCGCAAAGTCATCGAAGAATTCGGAGTCTTCCATGATTCTTTCTTCGTTGATGAACTTTGCGTCCTCAAGGATATCTTCAGCATTTTCCTTGGCATTTGTAGCTACTGACATGATGCATTCCTTTGCGCGGAGCACTGCGGCTACAGTATGAGTATAAGCCTTTTTTGCATCCTTGCTTGTCAGAATCTTGAGTCCTGCTGTTCCGAAGAGTACTCCACCTGCAAACAATCCGATTTTGTCAAATTCCATCTTTTTCATAATACTACCTCCCAAGTACGCATAATTTGTTTGTGAATGCTAACTGCATGCGCAGTACATACAGAATTAATTATGCCATTTTTCGGCGGATTTTTCAAGCGAATTGTTAAAAATTTTCGCGGAAACTGCGAGGGCGCGGGTGGCTTTTGCAGGCTCTCCGCAGCGCCGGAAATCTGCTCAGGCCTGACAAAAAGTTGACATGGATTTCACATAAATGTTATACAAAATCGAGGAAGGCTATGCTATAATTGCATTGTAGGGCAAAGCCCGTGCCAAAGGCTCGCAGCAGCCAAAACCCTGGCTCGAATCGCTTGCTGCCTCTAGCTGCTCGTCACAAGGGTCTGCAGACAGCTAACGCCCCAAATCTTCCTTACAACAATAATTCGAAAAAGTATAATATACGAAAGGATTTGAAATATGAGAAAAACAAAAATTATATGCACCATAGGACCTGCGAGCGAAAGCGATGAAATGCTTAGAAAGCTGATGCTTTCAGGTATGAATGCGGCACGTCTCAATTTTTCACACGGCTCGCACGCAGAGCACCTGAAAAAAATCGAAAAGATCAAGAAGTTGAGAGAGGAGCTATCCATGCATGTAGCGATACTCCTCGATACAAAGGGGCCGGAGATAAGAACCGGAAAATTTGCATTGCCTGAGGTAGAGCTTAAGGATGGCCAGAAATTCACATTGACCACAAGAGACATATTGGGTACTGCCGAAATTTGCAGCGTAAGCTACAAAGAGCTTCCGAAGGATCTGAAGGCTGGCGACAAGGTGCTCATAGACGATGGACTCCTGCAGCTTACCGTAGATGAGGTCAGCGGAACGGATATAGTATGCACCGTAGAAAACGGCGGAATTGTAAAGGACAACAAGGGTATAAATGTCCCGAATGTGAAGATAAATCTTCCGGCGCTTACCGAAAAGGATATCGACGATATACGATTTGGCGTAGAAAACGGCGTAGATTTCGTGGCGGCGTCTTTTATACGAAAGGCGGAGGATGTGCGCTCGATAAGACAGCTTCTCAAGGAGCTTGGCGGCGATGACATAATGATCATATCCAAGATAGAAAACAAGGAAGGCCTGGACAACATCGATGAAATCATAGCCGAGTCTGACGGTATCATGGTAGCCAGGGGTGACCTCGGCGTGGAGATTCCTATGCAGGAAGTGCCTGTTGCTCAAAAGAGCATAATAAAGAAGTGCAATGACAAGGGCATTATAGTAGTCACTGCTACACAGATGCTCGATTCCATGATGAGAAATCCTCGTCCGACAAGGGCCGAGGTGGCGGACGTCGCAAATGCCATTTTCGATGGCACGGATGCCATCATGCTTTCCGGCGAAACGGCTTCCGGCAAATATCCGCTTGAGAGTGTATGCGCCATGACGCAAATCGCCCATGCTACTGAAGACGCGCTCGACTATCACAAGATGCAGCTTGAGCGTGCGGGCGAAAAGGACAAGAGCGTTACAAACGCGATAGCTCACGCAACCTGTACTGTAGCGGCAGGCCTTGGCGTAAGCGCTATACTCACACCGACAGCCAGCGGACATACGGCATTTATGGTAGCGCGTTTTAGACCGCAGCCGCCTATCATAGCTCCTACTTACAGGGAATCAGTAGCCAGAAAGCTTGCACTTTGCTGGGGTACTTATCCTGCGGTAATTGCCAAGGGTGAGCATCAGAGGGAAGTTTTCCAAAGCGCCATAGAAGCCGGAAAAAAGAAGGACCTTTTAAAGGACGGCGATCAGATAGTGATCACAGCGGGCGTACCGCTCTTAAAGCACGGAAATACAAATGTAATGCGTATACATGTAGTGGGTGAGTCCCTGTCCTAATCCTTGGTGCGAAAATGAGAGCTGCTTCAAGTTGACTATACCTTGCGATTTGTGTTATCATAGACGTGTTTGGGCTTGAATCTTTTGGCTTGAAGGGAGAAAGAAATTGTCTTTTGCAGCGGATACGAAAAATGAGCTGGCACATTTTGTGCCTGAAAAGAAGTGCTGTATGCTGGCAGAAATAGCCGGCTTCATTCGCATGTGCGGAAGTATCAGACTCGGCAGCGGTGGCATGAGCCTGGCGCTTATGACGGAAAATCCCGCAGTTGCCCGCCACTACAAAAAACTTATCAAGGATTATTTTGATGTGGATGCGAGCATTGAAATCGGTCAGGGTACGGCTTTGAAAAAGGGCAAGCAATATATATTGACGCTAAATAACGCAAAGGAGCAAAAGGCCGAGATTATCATGCGAGAGACCGGAATCTTGATGCTTCGCGGCGGTATGAATTACATAAGCGACGGAATTTACGACGGCCTGATAAAAACCAAGTGCTGCAGAAAGGCCTATCTAAGGGGTGCTTTCCTCGGTGCGGGTACTATAAGCGATCCTGAAAAGTCATATCACATAGAATTCATCTGCACTACGGCGGCTGTCGCAGCGGATTTGAAAAAGCTGATAGGAAGCTTTGTGGGACTGTCCGCAAAGACGACAGTGCGTGGCAAGAGCTATATCGTATATATAAAGGAAGCGGAGCAAATCGGCGACCTTCTCAACATAATGAAGGCACATCAGCAATTCTTTGCCTTTGAAAATGTCAAGATGAAGAAGGAGTTTCGAAACCGCACAAACCGCATAAATAACTGCGACAGTGCAAATACTGACAAAATTGTAAATGCTTCACAGAGGCAGCTGGCGGCCATCAAAAAAATCGATGAGCAAAAGGGACTCAATTCTTTGCCGGAGAAACTGCGTGAGGCAGCCTGTCTGAGGCTTGAGAATCCCGCCGCGGGGCTTGAGGAGCTGGCGAATATGATGGAGCCGCCGCTTACAAAATCGGGAATGAATAATAGATTTAGAAAAATAGAGGAGATAGCAGCAAAGATATAGCGAGGCCTCGGCCTACACCTACCCTCGGGACCGAATCGACTTGCACATGGTCCCGAGGGCAGCTTAGGCCTCGCAAAAACTGACTAATTTGCAAAATAGGAGAGAGAAATATGAGATACAAATGCCTGGTGCTTGATCACGATGATACGGCAGTGAAGAGCACACCGGAGCTTCATTATCCGCCATTTTGTACGATAATGAAGGAGATGAGGCCGGAATATCCGGAATACAGCCTTGCGGAATTTACGAGGATCTGTTTTGACCCGGGATTTACGGAATTTTGCCGCGATGTCTTGCATTTTACAGATGCGGAGATGGATCAGGAATACAGAATTTGGAAGGACTACATAAAGGACAAAACTCCACATTTTTACGAAGGATTTTTGGAGATGGTCAAGGATTTTCAAGCGCAGGGCGGATATATATGTGTCGTATCCCATTCTGAAAAGTCAGAAATAGAGCGCCATTACAGGGAAAACGGCGTAGAGCTTGATCTGGTATACGGCTGGGAGCTTCCGCCGGAGCAGCGCAAGCCATATCCTTATCCGATGGAGCAGATTTTGAAAATATTGAAGCTTTCTCCGTCAGATTGCATTATGCTGGACGACCTCAAGCTCGGTTATGATATGGCAAAGGCTGTAGGCGTGGAATTTGCGGCCGCGGGCTGGTCACACGGTTTGCTACCTGATGTGGTGGAATTTATGAAGAAGAATTCCGACTATTATTTTGCGACAGTAGAGGAATTTCGGAATTTCGTATTTGAATAAAACCATTTGCTGAATAGAAGAGACTTTTATCTGGAAGCAAGTATTGGCCTTTTTACCGGAAAAGAATTTCAAACAAAAAAGGCTTGAACTTCTAAATAGAGAATAATTTCAAACAGAAAGCAAGGCTCGGGCCTTGGATTTGGAGAAAGCTCTGGGTCTTGAAATTGGAAAGACATTAGGATTTGGGCAGGATAATAACGGGAGTAGGATGGACAAGGACACAATGGATAATTTAAATAAGCCTTTCAATTCCATAGGTGCGCATCTCAGGGAAATCTTTGGCGAGAAGGTCATAAAGCTCTCCCTCGATGGCGGCTTTACCTGTCCAAACAGAGACGGCAGCTGTGGGACAGGCGGCTGCATTTTTTGCTCGGCTGACGGAAGCGGCGAAAACGCAAGCGACATTCCGGGACAGCTTGCGCTTCTTTCCAAAAAATGGCCACACGGCAAATATATAGTATATTTTCAAAATCATACAAATACCTATGCGCCTGTAGCAGAGCTTCGTGAAAAATACTATGCTGCTCTTGAATACAGCAAGCGCCGTAAGAAGGAGATAGAGAGCCGGCCTGCTGGCGACGCCAGCTCTGAGCTTGAGAAGCAGGCAGAGATAGAGAGCCTGCCGGAGATAGTCGGCATCGCTATCGCAACCCGCCCGGACTGCCTTTCCGATGAGGTTTTGGAGCTTCTTTCAGAGCTCAACAAAGAAACCTATCTGTGGGTAGAGCTCGGACTTCAGACAATCCATGAAGAGACAGCCCGCACCATAAATCGAGGCTATGAGCTTGCCGTATTTGACGAGGCGATGGAAAAGCTCAAGGCCCGCAACATTCGCGCGGTTGTGCATCTTATATTCGGCTTGCCAAAGAGCATCCCCGGCGCAGTTTCCGCGATAGTACCTGAGACACGAGAGGAAATGCTCGAGTCTGTACGCTACGTATGCGAAAAGGAGCCCTTCGGAATCAAGCTGCATCTTTTGAATGTGATACGCGGCTCGCAGATGGAGCACCTTTGCCCGGATTATGTGCCTTTTGACTCGCTGGAAGAGTATGTAGGGCTGGTGTGTGACGCGCTCGCGATAATTCCTTCGTGTATCACGATTCACAGGCTGACGGCAGATGCGCCGCGCCCGCTTCTCATTGCGCCGGAGTGGTCATATCGCAAGCGTAGCATATTAAATAGCATAGAAAAAGAGCTTCGCGCGCGAAACTCTTATCAGGGCTGTCATTATCAAAGGCCGGGCGGCTATAAGCTGTAGAGCCTACATACTTCCCCATTCGGGGCCGAGGCGGCCGTCGTTGTAATGCTTGCGGCAAAGCGAGACGTACATGTCATTTCCGCCGACTACTATTTGCTGACCCTGTCTTACAAATTTTCCGTCTACCACACGAGCGACCATTGTGGCCTTGCGTCCGCACCAGCAAATGGTCTTGACCTCTTCGATTTTATCGGCATATACCAGCATGTAGTATGAGCCTTCGAAGAGCTCGTTTCTAAAGTCGTTTTTCAGTCCGTAGGCGAGGACGGGGACGTTGCAGCTGTCTACTATCTCCACAAGCTCATGTACATGATGCTTTTTCAAAAATTGGCATTCGTCCACAAGCACGCAATCTATGTCGCCGCTTGCGCTTTCCTTTACGAAAAGGTCGAAGATGTTTGTCTCGTCTTTTATAATCGTAGCCTCTCTCTGAACGCCTATGCGTGAGGTGATGACGCCTACGCCATATCTGTCATCTACGTCAGGCACAAGTACGAGCACGCGCTTTCCGCGTTCTTCATAGTTGTGCGCGATTTTTATGACCTCGATGGACTTGCCTGCGTTCATCGTGCTGTATCTGTAATATAGTTGTGCCAAATTCTATTCCTCCGATTTTTGTGCTGTCTGCTGCCGCGTGATATAGATGTTTCGACTGGACCGCGGGCTGCGGCCTAAAACCGCATACGCTTTTATTCTAATTTATAACGGAGTGAAAAGCAATAGAATTTTGACGCTTCTTTCCATCGACTTTTCACACGATTATCACGCAAAAAAATCGGTCTGGATGTTTTCAAATGTTTTGATATGTGATACAATAACTAGATAGTATTTTTGTTTTGAAGTCGGATTGGGAGATGAAAGAATGGGAGAAAGGGAGAAATATACGGGGGCGCCAGGCTGCGGAAACTGCGTGGGCACGGGCGCGGAGCCTTGCTCTTATGTGCCTCTTGCGGATATTCAAAGGACGCGGCTTGAAAGGCCGTCTCTTCTTCTTCACAGCTGCTGCGGACCTTGCAGCACCTCGGTGATAGAGAGCCTTGCGGATGCCTACCGCGTTGCCGTATTCTTCTACAATCCAAACATCACTGATAGAGAGGAATACCTGAAGCGCAGAGAAAATCAGATCCTTTTTATAGAAGAATACAATAAAAAGGTCAGCGCGGACAGACAGATAGCCTTCCTTGAAGGTGAGTATCTTCCGAGCGAATTTTATGAGGCGGCGAAGGGCTTTGAGGACGCGCCTGAGGGTGGAGAACGCTGCACAAAGTGCTTTATATTGAGACTTGAGCGGACAGCGCAGATGGCGAGGATGACAGGATATGATCTTTTCACTACGACGCTTACGGTCAGCCCGCACAAGAATTATCCGCTTATAAGCTCCATAGGCAAGGAGCTCGCACTCAAATATGGCGTGAGCTTTCTTGATAGGGATTTCAAGAAGAAGGATGGCTTCAAGCGCAGCATAGAGCTTTCAAAAAAATACGGTTTATACAGACAAAATTACTGCGGCTGTGAATTTTCAAAGTGGTTTGAAAAGCAGACTGAAAAAGAAAAGATTTGAAATGCTATGACAGACCGCGGTAAGTATATATAAAGGAGATGATAAGAATGTCAAAGACAATCATTCCAGAGGGCTACACACCGGTGCTCAGCCCAATGGAGACGCAGCGCGCGATCAAAAAGATCAAGGACTTTTTTCAGCAGGAGCTGGCGTACGGATTGAATCTTCGCCGTGTATCGGCACCTCTGTTCGTGACGCCTGAAAGCGGACTGAACGATAATTTGAATGGAGTCGAGAGAATCGTAAGATTTACACTTAAGGATATTGATGAGGCTGAGGTCGAAGTAGTACAGTCACTGGCAAAGTGGAAGCGCATGGCTCTCGGAAAGTACGGAATAGAGCCGGGACACGGTATCTATACTGATATGAATGCCATTAGAAGGGATGAGGAGCTTGACAATCTTCACTCCGCTTATGTAGACCAGTGGGACTGGGAAAGAGTAATGCTCAAGGAGCAGAGAACCGACGAATTCCTGGAAGAAATCGTCGTTATTATATACAATGCTATCAAGAATCTGGGCGACTATGTAAATAGGCTTTACAGAGACATCCAGACGGAGCTTCCAAACGAAATCTTTTTCATCACAACGCAGGAGCTTGAGGACATGTATCCTGATAAGACTCCAAAGGAAAGAGAAAACGCGATTGCAGAGGAAAAGAGAGCTGTATTTATCAAGCGCATAGGCGGCAAGCTGAAGAGCGGTGAGCGCCATGACGGCAGAGCTCCTGACTATGATGACTGGGAGCTGAACGGCGATATCATTCTTTGGAACGATATATTGGGTATGGCCTTTGAACTCTCTTCCATGGGTATTCGTGTAGACGAAGAGGCTATGGCAAAGCAGCTTAAGCTTGCCGGCGCGGAGGAGAGAATGAATCTTGACTTCCATAAGGCGATTTTGAACAAGGAGCTTCCGTACAGTATAGGCGGAGGTATAGGTCAGAGCAGACTTTGTATGTATTTCCTGAGGAAAGCGCATATCGGCGAGGTACAGGTGTCTGTATGGCCTGAGAGTATGATTGAGGAGTGCCGCGAGAACAACATATTCTTGCTGTAGAGGCTCGGCCTACACCTACCCTCGGGACCGAATCGACTTACACATGGAGGCTCGGCTACAGCTCTCCGCGGGACCGAATCGACTTACACATGGTCCCGCAGAGAGCATACGCCTCGCTACGTGTTTAAAAACTTGAATTTGTCCCGAGGGCAGCTTAGGCCTCACGGTATATGGAAAACTTAGAGATGGTCCCACAGGCAGCTTAGGCCTCGCTGTGTATTGAAAAAGATATATCCAGGTACATAAAGGAGAATGTAATTTTAGATGCAGTATGTGGATCTTGTGATTGATAATAATACAGACAGCACTGATATGCTGTACACATACGGCTGTGAAGATGAAAATATCGCAGTGGGAGACAAGGTGAGGGTATCCTTCGCAAAGAGCAGGAGCCTGAGAGACGGCTATGTCTTCGCCGTTTCCGCGGAGCCTCCCGAAGCGTTGAAAAATATAGATAAATTAAAATATATAGATTCAATAGATGAAGACGTGAGCCTCACGGAAGAAGCGGTGCGCAGCTGCGAGTGGATGAGGCGACGTTACCTCTGCCGCTATATCGAGGCGGTGAAATGCTTTACTCCGGCTGGAGAAAAGTCAAAAAGAGGCAAAAAAAGAAATCCTTACAAGGACGCTTTGGGCGAGCAAAAGGCAGTGCCTGAGCTGAATGAGGAGCAAAGGAATGCGCTGAGCGCGATGCGCGAGGCCTTGAGTTTGGGCAGGCATAAAATTTTTCTGCTGCACGGAGTGACGGGCAGTGGCAAGACTGAGGTATATATGCACCTGATAGCCGCATGCATTGAAAATGGACGCACGGCGGTTATGATGGTGCCTGAGATATCGCTGACGCCCCAGATTATAGACAGATTTATAGGAAGGTTCGGGGCGGAGAATATCGCGGTGCTGCACAGCAAGCTCTCAAAGGGCGAGCGCTACGACGAATGGCAGAGAATCTCTCGCGGAGAGGTGAAAATAGTCATCGGCGCGAGGTCCGCGGTGTTTGCGCCACTCAAAAATATCGGAGTATTTATACTCGATGAGGAGCATGAGAGCACATACAAATCCGACTCGCCGCCAAAGTACGAGACTGTCGAGGTGGCGGTGCGGCGTGCTATGGATAGGGACAATCAGGCGCTTGTAGTGCTTGGCAGCGCGACGCCTTCCGTGGTCTCCTATCAAAGAGCTGAGAGCGGAATCTACGAGAAGCTGACGCTGAGCAAGCGCTACAACGAGGTAGAGCTGCCGCATGTCGCGACCGTGGATATGAGGCAGGAGCTGAAGGACGGAAACAAGTCGATTTTTAGCCGCGCGCTTTATTCTGAGATGAAGAGCTGCCTCGATAGCGGCAAGCAGGTGATCTTATTTTTGAACCGCAGGGGCTATTCGACTTTTATCTCCTGCAGGGAGTGCGGGTATGTGCTGAGATGTCCGGAATGCGGCATTTCGCTCACATATCACAAGAATATGGACAGGGCAGTCTGCCATTATTGCGGCAGGTCGGTGCCTGTACCAAGGAGCTGTCCGGATTGCGGCAGCAAGTACATGAAATTTTTCGGCGCGGGCACGGAGAAAATCGAGGAGAGCATTTGCGAGCTCTTCCCGGAATACGCGGAGTCCGTGGCGCGTCTGGACATCGATACGGTGAGCCGCAAGGGCAGTCTGAATAAAATTTTGAGCGATTTCCGCAAGGGAAAAAGCAGGATTTTGATAGGGACGCAGCTTGTGGCGAAGGGTCTGGACTTTGCAAACGTTGGAGTGGTGGGCATAGTGTCCGCCGATGTGACGCTCAATATTCCGGATTTTCGCTCGCCCGAACGCACTTTCCAGCTCTTGACGCAGGCGGCAGGCAGAGCGGGTCGCGGTGAGGAGAAGGGCAGCGTCGTGATTCAGACTTACAGTCCCGAGCATTATGCTATCAGCTGCGCGGCGGCTCAGGATTATGATAGCTTTTACAGAACGGAAAGGCTCCTGAGACAACATATGGAATATCCTCCATATTCTGACTTGATTCAGCTGGTGTTTTCCGACGAGGATGCGGAAACGGCGAGGGCTTTGGCTGAATTTGCGGAGTCGCGCTTAAAGGAGCTTCTCGGCGAGGCGGAGGAGAAGAATGTCTTTCCGGCGCAAAGCGCCCACATACCAAGGGCGCTGGGCGTATATAGATATTATCTTCTTGCGAAGTGTCCAAAGGGCAGGAGAAAGGATTATCTTGCGGCGGTGGCGCAGGTGAGAGAGGAAAGTCTCAAGGAAGCCGCGGCGCGTGTCAAGGCCTCAGCCGCGAGCGCAAAGGCCGCAAAAGCGGGTGCGGGTGTCGCGGCTGCAAGCAAGGCCGCGCAAGGCTACCCGAAAGAGATTTCAGCGGGACTGCAAGGCGGCATAAGAAAGGCTGCGGAGGCGCGGCCGGCTGAGAAGAAAGCAAAGGAAAAGAGAAAGACAACGGTGACGGTGGATGTAAATCCGTATTCGCTTAGCTAGGAAATAATAGATAGAAGAGGAGAAGAAGATGGCACTTAGGAAGGTAGTTGTAGAAGGCGATGAGATTTTAAGAAAGCATTGTAAGCCGGTAGACGCGGTGAATGATAGGATTCGCGGCATTTTGGATGATATGCTTGAGACTATGAGGCATAGCGACGGAGTGGGCATAGCGGCTCCGCAGATAGGCATAATGAGGAGAATGTTTATTGTGGAGGTCAATCCGGGCGAGGTGATAGAGCTCATAAATCCGGAAATTGTGGAGCAGAGCGGTTCGCAGACGGGCGATGAGGGCTGTCTTTCGATACCCGGATATATCGGTACTGTAACAAGGCCTGCTTATGTGAAGATGAAGGGTCTCGACAGAAATGGAAATGAAATAGAGGTGGAGGGCACGGAGCTCAAGGCCGTGGCTCTTTGCCATGAAAATGACCATTTGGACGGCATACTGTATGCCGATAAGGCTACGAATATGCGTGTCCCGGAGGAAACTGAATAGGGGTTCGGCCTACACCTACCTTCGGGACCAAATCGACTTGCACATGGTCCCTCAGGCAGCTTAGGCCTCACTGCGTATTGAAAAACTGATAGATTGATTCCGCAGAGAGGATAGGCCTCGCTGTATGTGGAAAGAGCAGTTAGTGAAAAGGTAAAAAAGGAGGAGTGGAGTTTGAAGATAGTATATATGGGGACGCCGGATTTTGCGGTGGCGCCGCTTGAGGTGCTTGCGGAATCAGGCCATGAGATAGGATATGTACTTACTCAGCCTGATAAGGCCAGAGACAGGGGCAAGAAGGTGCAATATACGCCTGTGAAGGCAAAGGCGCTTGAGCTTGGCCTTGAGGTGCTTCAGCCGGAAAAGGTCAAGGGAAATACAGAGCTCTTTGAGACTCTGTCTGCATATGCGCCGGATTTGATCGTGGTGGCGGCTTATGGCAAGATTCTTCCGCCTGAGATTATACATCTTCCGAGGCTTTCTTGCGTAAATATCCACGCTTCTCTGCTCCCGAGATTTCGCGGCGCGGCGCCGATTCAGCGCGTCATAATGGCAGGAGATGAGTTTACTGGTGTGACTCTTATGAAGATGGATGAGGGCCTGGATACGGGTGATATGATAGCGGCCAGCGAGGTCTTTATCGGCGCGATGACGGGCGGCGAGCTTCATGATGAGCTTTCAAGGCTGGGCGCGGAGCTCCTTCGTGAGATTCTTCCGGATATTGAGAGAGCTCTCGAAAATGCGCTTCCGCAGGATGATGAAAAGGCTACGTATGCGCCTATGATATTTAAGCAGGATGGAGTAGTAGATTTTTCAAGAACAGCGGAGGAGATAGAGCGACAGATAAGAGCGCTTGATCCGTGGCCGGGCGCGTTTACATCGTATAATGGCGATACAATGAAGCTTTGGGGAGCACTCCCCCTCGACAAGCCAAGCGAGGCGGCCTATGGAACTGTCTGCGCAGTTTCCGCAGAGGGAATAGAGGTAGCCTGCGGCGGAGGTACGCTCCTTGTCACTGAGATTCAGGTGCCGGGAAAGAGACGTATGGCTGTGGGAGATTTTCTCCGCGGGAATAAGATTGAAAAAGGTGTAGTTTTGGGGTAAAATGTATGTGAGCGCTTAGCTGTGAGCTCTCGGCGGCTTTTCGCTGTGAGTGAAAAGCTTTGTGGGGTAGTAGAGAGATAAAAAGGAAGGAGATTAGTCTATGTACTTTGGGATGTTTGATCCGACGGTAATTTTATTGATACCGGCGATTATATTTACATTTTATGCACAATCAAAGGTGCAGGGGGCTTACAGGAGATTTTCTTCTGTAAGAAATAGAAGAGGAATCACGGGTGAAATGGCGGCTCGTATGCTCCTCGATGCAAACGGGCTTTCAAATGTGCGCATTGAGATGGTGAGCGGTACGCTGTCAGATCACTACGATCCCGGAAAGCGTGTGATGCGATTGTCACCGGATGTGTATGGCAGGCCGTCTGTGGCAGCGGTGAGCATTGCGGCTCATGAGACGGGTCACGCGATACAGCATGCGAAGGGCTATGCGCCTCTCAGATTCAGAACGGCTATAGCTCCGGCTGTGCAGCTGGTATCGACCTTGTCATGGCCTCTCCTTCTGATAGGCCTTTTGATGAGCGGTGCGGGTTATTATATGCAGGGAAACCTGATATTTAACATAGGAATATTTTTCTTTGTGGGTGTGATACTTTTCCATGCGGTGACACTTCCTGTGGAGCTCGATGCGAGCAAGAGAGCGATCGAGCAGATGCAGGCTGTCGGCATTATATATCCTGACGAGGTAGGAGGCGCAAGAAAGGTACTCTCGGCGGCTGCTCTGACTTATGTCGCGGCACTCGCTACAGCTATTGCAAACCTTTTGAGAATTTTAATGATTAGGGGGCGTGACTAAGAATGGATGCAAACAGAAAGACGGCATTTTTTACTTTGATGGACGTGGAGTCCAAAAAAGCGTATTCAAATTTGGCTTTGAATCATCATATCATCTGTAGCAAACCGACATCTCAGGCTTTTGTGCGTGAGCTCGTCTATGGTGTACTGGAAAATCAGATCTGGCTCGACTATATAATCGACCAGCTTGTGCCGTCAGGTGCCGCAAAGCTCAGAAACAGCGACCGTGTGATTTTAAGAATGGGCATATACCAGCTCGGATATATGGATTCCGTGCCGGAGTATGCGGCAGTCAATGAAAGTGTCATTTTGGCGAAGCGTTTTGCCCGTGGCAGAGAGGGCTTTGTAAATGGCGTACTCAGAGAATATATAAAAAGCAAGATGCTCATAAAGCTTCCGGACAGGGGCGATGACGAGGTGAAATATCTTTCGGTGAAATATTCATACGCGCCTTGGATAGTGGAGCTTTGGATGGAGCAATATAAGACAGAATTTGTGGAGGAGATGCTGGCAGCCGGAAATGAAACTCCGCCGCTTGTGATCCGTATGAACTGGCTCAAGGTTATGAAGCCGGATCTCAAGAAGAGACTGGAAGAAATGGGATTTGAAGTCAGCGACGGCAAGCTGTGCGCTGACGCTCTGTATGTAAAGGGCAGCGAGCTCATTGAGGGCAAGCTCTATAAGCATGGAATGTTTTCAATTCAGGATGAGAGCTCACAATTTGCGGCTTGCATGGTAGATCCTAAGCAGGGTGATCTTGTGCTCGATGTCTGTGCGGCGCCTGGCGGCAAGACTCTTGCGATGGCAGAGCGCATGAATAATAAGGGCAAGATAATCGCTTCCGATATATATAGAAGGAAGCTCAATATAATAGACAAAGAGGCAGAGAGACTCGGCATCACTATAGTAGAGACAAAGCCTTGGGACGCGACTATCGTGGACAGCAGCCTTGAGCAAAAGGCGGACAGGGTGCTTGTAGATGTGCCATGTTCCGGACTTGGTGTGGTGAGGAGAAAGCCTGAGCTTAAGTACAGAGAGCTGACTGATGAGAAGGAGCTCCTCCCTAAGAAGCAGCTTGCTATTCTTTCAGCTTCGGCGAAGTATGTAAAGCCGGGCGGAGTGCTGGTATACAGCACCTGCACTATAAATCCTTATGAAAATCAGAGGGTGGTAGGCGATTTCTTGAAGAAGAATCCTGATTTTACAAAGGAAGAGATGATTCAGCTCCTGCCAAATGTAAATGGAACGGATGGATTCTTTATTTGTAAGATGGTGAGGAAGAGTATAGTTGGCATGTAGGCTCGGCCTATATTATATTTGGAAAATGATACAAGTTGGATTTAGAAGCGATAAGGGAATAAGAAGACGAAATAATGAGGATGCCTTCTATGTATTGCCGGAGATGCGGATATTTGCCGTGGCCGACGGCGTAGGAGGAAATAATTCAGGGGAAATTGCCTCTCGCAGCGCGGTAAAATATATCGCGGACTATGTACAAAGGCGTTCGCCGGACGAAATTTCGGATGAGGTGGAGCTCAGGCGCTATTTTACTGAGTGCTTTACAGGGCTAAACGATCTGATTTTCGGCATGGCGCATAGGCAGCCTGAAAATACAGGAATGGCTACGACCACTGTCCTGGCATATCTGAGTGGCAGCAAGGCCTACATTATAAATGTGGGAGATTCGCGCGCTTATATGTACAGAGACGGCATTTTGAGCCAGCTTACGGAGGATCACAGCTATGTGAATTCGCTCGTAAAAAACGGTTCCATCACGAAGGAAGAAGCCCGGCGACACAAGGACAAGAATGTGATTACGCGGGCTGTCGGTGGTGAGGAGCTGATATTTCCCGACTTTTTTAGAATAGACACACTGCCGGGAGATATATTTCTTTTGTGCACGGATGGACTGCACGGTGAGGTGGACGATGAGGGCATCGCCAAAATTCTCGCGACCGGAAATACCATGTCGGAGACCTGCGCGAGCCTCGTGCGCAAAGCAAATCAAAATGGCGGAAACGACAACATTACCGCAATATGTTTCAGGATAGGAGAGGAGAAACCCGAATGAGTACAAGAATACTTGCAGGCAGATACGAGCTGCTTGAAAGAATAGGCAGCGGCGGTATGGCTGTGGTATATAAATCGCGAGACCGATTGCTCAATCGATATGTAGCCATAAAAATATTGAAGCCGGAATTTACAAAGGACGTGAAATTCATAGAAAATTTCCGTAAGGAATCGCAGGCGGCAGCCAGTCTTTCACATCCAAATATTGTAAATGTCTACGACGTAGGCAGAGAAGGCAATATCCACTATATAGTAATGGAGCTCATAGAAGGCGAGGCGCTCAGCGACCTCATAGCGCGTGAGGCACCACTCGACTATAGATTGGTAATAGACATTACGAAGCAGATCGCCTCGGCTCTATCCTTTGCGCACAAGCATCAGATAATTCACAGAGACGTAAAGCCGCACAACATAATGATTACGGCCTCCGGGACGGCAAAAATTACGGATTTTGGCATAGCAAAGGCAGTAAACAACGCGACAGTCGTTGGAAATACAGGTACTGTCATGGGCTCTGTGCACTATTTTTCACCTGAGCAGGCGCGCGGCGGATATGTGGACGAAAAATCCGACATCTATTCGCTCGGAATAGTGATGTACGAGATGCTCACAGGCAGGGTGCCTTTCGATGGCGAAAATCCGGTAGCTGTGGCTCTCATGCACATAAATGAAGACATTGTGCCGCCTTCAAAGCTCGTAAATGGCATACCGCCGAGGCTCGAGCAGATTGTGATGAAGGCGACAAATAAGATTCAAATAAATCGTTACAAGACGGCGGATGAGATGCTCGACGCGCTCAATAATCTTGAATTTGTCTCAAGTATAGTGGGCGATTCGGCTCTTTCGGGCACGGCAGGAGTATATAGCGTCTCAAACGTGAATCCTTATAATGCGGAAACGGCGGGGAGCTACAGCGTAGCGGGAGCATCCCATGCGGCGGGCACGTCTGCTCACGCGGCGGATGGTGCTGCTTACTATAGGGACGCGGCGACCGCGGAAACGGCGGGAGCTGCGGGCGGCGCGGCTGCAAATACAGCAGGCTCGGACGGCTCAAAGCACGGAAAAAAGAAGGAAAAGAAGCCGCGCAAGATAAATAAGATTACGGTGCTTGCTGTGATAGCGGCTCTTATATGCGCACTTCCGGTGAGCAATCTCATAGCTTCAGGTATAGGCAGTCTCGGAAAGACAAAGACCGTCGAGGTGCCTGATCTGACAGGATATACGGTATCTGAGGCCGAGGCTGAGCTTGAGGAGCTTGGACTTGAGCTTGAGGAAGGCGATAAGGTTATAAGCGAGTATGATGAGGGTCTTATAGTATCTCAGGATCCGGAGGAGGGTACAAAGGTCAAGAAGGGTAAGACTATCACGGTCAATATAAGCAAGGGCGTGAGAGAAGGAACGGTGCCAAAGCTTGTCGGAAGTTCCTTATCTGACGCCGAGTACATATTGGATAAGTATAATTATAAGCTTGGGAATGTGACTTATGAGGCAAGCAGCCTGCCTGAGGGTGTGGTAGTGAGTCAGGACCCTGAGGCAGGCGTGGAGAGATCTGCCGGGTCTTATGTAAATATCGTGGTCAGCGAGGGCGAGGATGATAGCGAGGCTGTTATGCCAAGCCTTCTCGGAAAGAGCCTTGAGGACGCAAAGGAAGCTATAGAAAGCGCGGGACTTGCGGTAGGAGAGATTAGCTATGGTGTGAGCAGCGCATATGATGACAATGAAGTAATGTGGCAGGAGTATGACGCTGATAAGAAGCTTGCGAAGGGCACTACTGTAAATATCAAGGTTTCAAGGATAGACGAAGGCGATGGCGAGGACGGCGAAGGAAGTGAAGCGACAGAATCAAAGTCGGTAGCTCTTCATATAAGCTACGACCTCGCGGAGAATCAGGTATTCTATCTGACGGTTACGGTATCCGATGATGAGGGTACACATAATATAATCTCAAATCAGCAAAGGACAAAGGATGCCGGCTCTGAGACCGTAACACTTACGGGTAGCGGCAGCGGCACGGTGACAGTCATCATAGACAACAATGTTGTGATGAAGAAAAATGTAGATTTCAACACCGGAGAGCTTAGCTGATGAAGGGAATCATAGTAAAAGGCATAGGCGGCTTTTATTACGTAAAGACCGATGATGGTATTTACGAATGCAAGGCTCGCGGCGTGTTTAAGAAAAACGGCATAGTTCCCATGGTTGGGGACTATGCCGAGATTGAGCTCCTTGATGAGCGGATAGACAGAGAAAACGATTTCACGGGCAAGGCCTGGATAAGTGAAATTCATGAAAGAAAGAATTCATTTATACGGCCGCCTGTGGCGAATGTCGATTGCTTTGTGATAGTCATGGCAGCGGCGGAACCGGAGCCAAACCTTGCGGTCATAGATCGCTTTCTTGTAATGGCTGAGAAAAATCATACTGAGGCCATCGTATGTATAAATAAAAAGGATCTTGTAAGCTCAGAAAGACTTTCTGAGCTTTTGGAGATATATAGCGGTATTTACAGGATTGTGGCTGTCAGCGGCGCGCATGCAGAGGGTATGACGGAGCTTGCAGAGCTGCTGCGAGGCCGTGTATCTGCTCTCGCAGGACCGTCCGGTGTGGGCAAATCCACGATTTTGAATGCACTTGAGCCGCGTGCCGCGGTTGAGACGGGCTCGCTCAGTGAAAAGACGAAAAGAGGGCGGCATACTACTCGTCATGCGGAAATTTTCGAGACGAGCTTTGGCGCGATGATCTTCGATACGCCGGGCTTTACTTCGTTTGACGTGCTCGAGGCGGATGAGGAGGAATTGCATTTTCTTTATCCGGAGATGGCTCCATATATCGGCAAATGCCGATTTGATAATTGCCGGCACTATAAGGAGCCGGGCTGCGCCGTGCGGGAAGCGGCGAAAGCAGGCGAAATAAAGCGTTCGCGCTATATTTCGTACAGGGAGCAGCTGCTAGAAATAAGGGAGCGCGAGCAAAACCGGTATTGACAGAAAAATAGCCGCCCCAAAGCTTCAAGGACATGTGAGTTTGATAAAGTATACTTTTTCAAACTTACATAGCAACGAAGCTTTGGGGCTAAAGCTGTCTTTGGCCTGGTGTTCCTCGCAGGAGACAGCTAAGCTCATCTCGCCGGTTTTGGGCTGCGACTTTGTCCACACGGATTTTGCGGAGCAAAATCCGTGCCAAAGGCTCGCAGCAGCCAAAACCCTGGCTCGAATCGCTTGCTGTCCCTAGCTGCTCGTCACAA
>CAVHIG010000009.1:0-40929 GCA_963636105.1 Anaerovoracaceae bacterium | reverse complement strand
GGCGAGATGAGCTTAGCTGTCTCCTGCGAGGAACACCAGGCCAAAGACAGCTTTAACCCCCAAATCTTCAAAGGTAGTTTGAAAAAGTATACTTTTTCAAAAATGTTCAGACCGCAGGATATGGATTTAAAGAGAAAAGGTATCGTGATTTTTTTAAAATGTGATTTCACGATACCTTTACATATTATTGCTAAAATTGCAATACTCGCGTATCCCGCAGCCCTCGCAATTTGGCTTTCTTGCTGTGCAGCAGCGCCTTCCGTGGAATATCAGGCTGTGATGCGCTCTCGACCAGCGTTCTTTCGGAATGAGATCCATAAGATCCTTTTCCGTGTCAAGCACGTTTTTCGCGTTTGAAAAACCTATGCGACCCGCCACACGAAAGACGTGTGTATCCACTGCTATCGCAGGCTGTCCAAATCCCACCGAAAGCACCACATTTGCGGTCTTTCTGCCTACTCCCGGAAGCTCTGTGAGAAGTTCAAAATTCTCCGGTACCTGCCCGTCATATTTTTCTGCCAATATGCGGCTCAGGGCAAGCACATTCTTTGACTTTGTGCGATACATGCCTATGCGCTTTATGATGTCCGCTATATCTTCCTCAGACGCTTTCGCCATGGCGAAAGCGTCCGGATATTTCTCAAATAAATCCTTTGTGACTACATTTACGCTCTTATCCGTGGTCTGTGCCGAGAGCACTACCGCCACCAAAAGCTGGTAGATACTGCCGAATTTCAGCTCGCAGTCGGCATCCGGATACATTTCTTCCAATATATCCAGTATTTCGCCCACTTCCCCGGCTGAAAAGCCCGGGCCCGCCCCCTCGCGCGCAGCCTGCGCCGTTTCCGCAAGCACCGCAGTTTCCGCGAGAATATCACCCGAATCCTCCGCAAGACGCGGCTTTCGCGATGTTTTAGCAAGAGACATTATGAGAGCCTCTTGTCGGATTTTTTCGACCAATACGTGCCGAGGCTCTGGAATACCTGCACGAGAATGATGAGCAGAATTACGGCTAAAATCATTACCAGTGTCTTGTAGCGGTAATATCCGTAGTTTATGGCGATTTTGCCGAGTCCGCCGCCGCCGATGATGCCGCTCATCGCGGAGTATCCGAGTATTGTGGTGATGGCGATGGTTTCGTTTGAGAGGAGCGACGGGATGCTTTCAGGGATCATTACCTTTGTGATGATTTGAAGCGGTGTGGCGCCCATGCTCTTTGCTGCTTCGATGATATTCGGGCTGACCTCACGCAGGCTGCTCTCCACAAGTCTTGCTATGAATGGGAAGGAGGCGATGGTCAGCGGCACAATCGATGCCACTGTGCCGACCGGCGTACCCACTATGAGTCTTGTAAACGGGATGACCATTATCATGAGTATGAGGAAAGGCACGGAGCGCAGCAGGTTTATGACTATGTCGAGGACTGTCATGAGCCACTTCGGGAGGGGCAGTACGCCGTCCTTTGTGCCGACCGTGACGAGGATTCCAAGAGGAAGTCCTATGATTGTGGCAAAGAGTGTGGAGAGGATCGTTACGTAGAAGGTCTCCCAGATTGCCATGAGAAATTCAGATTGTACGATTTCTATCGCTTCTTGTACGGCCTCCGAGGCCATTATGTCAGCAAACATCCTGATCCACCTCCTCTACTATTACGTCTTCTATAGCTGTCAGGTATGAAATGGCTTCCTGTATGGTTTCGCTGCTTCCTGAGATGCCGAGGAGCATATTTCCGTAGGCTCTGCCATCGAGGGACTTTGTATTTGCGCCCAGGATGTTTGCAGCGATATTTTTATCCATCGCAAGCTTTGCGATAAGCGGGGTGTTTGTGGCATCCGCGCCATTGAATACCACTCTGAGGTGATGCTCGCCCTCTTTTCTCGGGAGGCTTTCCGTGACGCCATCCGGGAAAACAAGACGCTTTGCGGCTGCCGATTTTGGTCTTGAAAAGACTTCTGAGACAGGTCCCATCTCCACTACGCTGCCGCTGTCGAGAATCGCGACTTTGTTGCAAATCTCTTCTACAACGCTCATCTGGTGAGTGATGATGATGACCGTGATGCCCATCTTCGCATTTATGTCTTTTATGAGCGAAAGTATGGAATGCGTGGTCTTCGGGTCGAGAGCGCTTGTGGCCTCATCGCAAAGAAGTATCTCGGGATCTGTCGCAAGAGCCCTCGCAATTGCGATTCTCTGCTGCTGACCGCCGGAGAGCTGTGACGGATACGCGTCCGCCTTGTCCGGAAGTCCCACAAGCTCAAGAAGCTCCATTGCGCGTTTTTTCGCCTCGGCCTTTGGTGTGCCCGAAAGCTCCAGCGGGAAGCATATGTTCCTCAGGCAGGTGCGCTGTGCCAAAAGATTGAAGCTTTGGAATATCATGGTTACTTTTCTTCTGACCTTCCTAAGCTCCGCCTCGGACAGGGAGCAAAGATCCTGGCCGTTTATTGTTATAGACCCTTCGGTAGGGCGCTCCAGCATATTTATGCAGCGTACAAGGGTGCTCTTGCCCGCGCCGCTCATTCCGATAATACCATAAATATCTCCATCATTTATGGTGATGGAGATATCCTTAAGTGCTTCTACTGTATTACCGCTGCCGGAGAATGTTTTTGAAAGATTTTTAATTTCTATCATTATGCAAAGTCTCCATTCCGCTGACCTTTGTCAGCAAAAGTTGTCAGCCGACTCATGTCAGCAAAAGTTGTCAGCCCGTGTATTATATCCTACTTCAAAGCGTCGAGTGTAGTCTGCTTTCCGCCGTACAGGCCCATAGGCTCTACGTGTATAGCTGCTACTGATACAACCGCTGTGCCGTTTTCCGCATTGAAGTCCTCAAGGTAAGGCAGGTGCTGGAAGTAGTTTGCGTCTACATCGCCGCTGTCTACTACGTTGTTTGGCTGTACATAGTCTGTGAATTCGATAACCTCAAGCTCTACGCCCTTTGCCTCAAGAATCTCTTCGGCAACTTCGAGGATTTCCGCATGTGGTGTAGGGGATGCTGCTACAGTGATTGTCTGGCCTGCGAGAGCGGCATAATCTACTGTATCGTCATAGCCTGTGCCCGGATTGTCTACCGTGCTTACTACAGCGCCGTCATATTCCTCTGCGATAAAGTCCGCTACCTGCTGGCTTTCGAGAGCCGCGATGAGAGCCTTTGTCTTGTCAGTAGTCTCATTTCCCTCTTTTACAGCCAGGATGTTGCTGTATGCTGAGGATGAACCTTCGATTGCGAGAGCGTCCTCCATAGGATTCAGATCCGCGTCAAGCGCATAGTTTGAGTTGATTACGGCATAGTCTACATCCTGCAGGATCGAAGGGAGCTGTGCTGCTTCTACTTCCTGGAACTTTACGTTGTAAGGATTGTCCTTGATGTCCTTTACTGTGGCTGTGATGCCGGCGCCTTCTTCAAGTGTGATTATGCCCTGAGCCTCAAGGAGAAGAAGAGCTCTTGCTTCGTTTGTAGTGTCGTTTGGAACTGCGATTTCAATCTGAGCGGTATTTTTTGCGGCATCACCGTCGCTTGTGCCCTCGCCGCCGCAGGCTGTAAATCCGATTGCCAGCACGAGTACGAGTGCCAGCGCCAAAATCTTTGTTGCATTTTTCTTCATTTTCTTTTCCTCCAATTTGTCTTTTTTTGTCTTTTGTCGTTGGTTTTTTAAATTTTATGAGGTCTTTGCACTTGCACAAATCCCCGTCGAATGCAATAAAAAAGAGAGCCCGTCAAATGAGCTCTCCACAATATCTATTGCTTAAAAGCAAGCCTATCTCTTGGCGACGGAAAGCGCATTTGAAAAAGTTGTATCGCAAAACATGCACATGCTGCACATGTACATTCCCATCGTCATCATAGTCTCTGCCGCAAACTGCTTTCTCATAATGCCTTTCTCCTTTCCTCAAGAGTAAAATTTCAAAACCACGACTATCGTAACACCATTTTTGTATCCTGTCAACAGTTTTTTTGAATTTTTCGTAGGCAAATCACAAATGGGCTGAATTGCAAAGGAAGCCGTCAGCGAAAACCCCTCGCTTCCCTGCTCAGCTAAAGCGCTCTCTCAGCTTTTCACAAATGTCCTTGTATCTCTGCCTTGAAATTCCTATTTTTTCCTCATTTGCCAGGATGACCTCGCGCGTTGTGACGCTTTTTATCCAGTCCGGATTGATTGCGTAGCTCCTATGCACAAAGATAAAGTCCGGGCAGTTTTTTTCAACAAATTTCCCGATATTATCATGTATACGATAGGTTCTATCACCGGCATGCACTATTATATTGTCCTTTGCGGCCTCCACATAAACGACACGTTCAAGACTTATCAGGCAATATTCATACTCAACTGTCATGATATGGAGTATTCTATTTCTGTAAGACAGCTTCTTCTGAACATAGGCATAATTTCGTCTGCTCGCCGATACAGGGAATTCCTCGTCGTCCTTCACCACACGCATCGTATTTGACAAATGTATATGCGTGATTTTCAGACTGCCTTGCACCAATTTCCACACGAAGGTGACTCGCTGCGGCTCCTGCATATACATTGTGGAAGTATCCAGAGTACATATGTATCTACCCACGCAGACGCAATAATCCCTTCCTTTATCCGGCACACACCATTCCTGCTCGCTTACAACACAGGGAATCACGCTGTCATTTGCCCTTTCCAATGCTTTCAAGACTTCTTCCTTCCCTTGATAGAATTGGCTTGCAGTAGAGCCTATCCATAAAATATTGTCATCTATCAAGCTCAAAACCAAACTCGGATTGCCTTCAAACCATTCCTCAATCATTCTTTGAGACAGTGCTACAGCTTCCCTGAGCGTCTTGTTTTGCATTCGTCCACCTCACTTTCAACTGCCAAGCCATGCACCATTTTGCCCGGTGTCTGTTAGACAGAGAGCAAAACGATGCGGCCATAAACCCCCTATAATGCCCTTCAGCTGCAAAAATTTCAAACAGCGGGCACCATCCCCGTCATTATATTATAAAATCAATTTTTCAACAACAAGTCTGAGACGAACAATATATAATATGTGACGAAATTATAAAAATCCCGCTATCCTTGTCATTGCGCAGGAGAGCGGGATTACATTTTTCTTAAATTTAGTGTCCAGGACAGTTCGAAATACTTGCATGACTTCGCCGCAAAATGGCTCAATTCCCGACATAATAGCTCTCGCCCGTCGTATAATCAATGGCTATCTCCGGCTGCACATTGTATACATAGACATTGAAGCAGATGCTCTCGCCCTCATCCTCGACCGACCAGGCTTCCATCTCAACTCCGCTTGCCAGAGGATTGCTTCCTTCAAATATCGGTGTGACGCGGTAGAGCACGTGATTTTCCGTCTCCTTCACATAGTCAGCCACCATATTCTCAAATGGCAGCATGCCCTCAGTATTCATATACCTCGTCCCGGTGATAAGATTTTGCTTATTTGCATTTTCGCCGGTGAGCTGATAGCCGATGAGATGGCATCTGTTATAGAGATATTTTCCGTCCACACAGTCATATTTTACGGTGTGCCAACCGGACGGCTTTATCTTGCTTATGGAGCCGCGCTTTTCCGTAGGCATAAGGTCTGTGCCCACGCAGGCTATTGTGACTCCGCAGCGTCCGAGGCTGTCGAGCTCGCTATAATATTCGTAGGATGTGGTTGTAAGGTCAGATTCTGTAAAATATGGAACATTGTCGTTTACGACCGCGTAGGGTGAGTCGTTGTATTCGGGTATTTCAGAAATGGAGAATTCTCCGCCATCCGACGTCATGAGAGTGAGCCTTCCCTCTGATGCGGAAACGGCGCCGTTTCCGCTTACGCCCTCGTCACCGTATGTGGCGTCGTAGCTGCCCTCTTGACCGCTATAGGAATCGCCGTAATGGCTGTCCAGTTCTCCGGACCCCATAGTGAAGGCGATAGCTCCTATTATCAAAAGCCCGACAAATGAGCCGGTGATGCCGAGCTTCCCCTTGCGGGCACTTCTGCGTGTGGGTTTGTTTTTCATTTTCTTTTTCATAAAAATCTCAATTCCGCCGCCTTAGATTGACGGCACAAATATTCAGGTAAAGTTCTCCTATCAGAAGGCAAGGAATGATAAGAGATTTTTATCGCGCATATATCTCCCTGGTAATTTTTTCATGTGATTTGCCTGGAAAGTCATATTTTTCCACAGAATGAAAGCCCTCATCCTCGGGCAGAAAGTCGAGAAAATAGTCGCCCGGATAGCGCCTGTTCCACCAATATATAATCAATTTATCTGCTTTTTCCAAAAATGGCTTTGCAGAGAAATTTTCCACAAAGAATGCAGACCCAGGCAATAGCTCCGAGGGCAGTGCCGCGCCATCCCAGAGCTTGTATTTCAAACCGGCAGAGCTTATGAGCTTTTCTGAAAAGCTCGTAATATATAAGGTGGCTGCCGGTTCAGCGGGCGAGACAGCACCGCGAGATGAGGCCTCTGCACCGCCGGAAATTGGCAATGTCATACCTCCACTCGAAAAAAGCGTCGCGATATCCGCAAAAACCGCCGCATCGCTGCTCTGACGCCGTTTATTAAAAAGCAGCCCCTTCTTATCATCAAGACAAAATATAAATGTCATTTTCGCCTCTCTTCCCCTCTCTGCTACCGTTTAATATCGTCTATATGCCAAACTAAAATACCAGCTCATCCACCTGCGGCAGAAGCCTTGCAAGCTCGGCCTTGTGGAAGGCTATCTTTTCCTCCCTGCCCGGCTCATTTCTTCTTATCGTGCGGCGGAGCAGACGCATATTTCCAATAATAGCGGCCTTCCTCTCAACCTCGTCGATTTTCGCCTCATCATCCGCGCCCAGATACATCGCAAGCGACCTGCGCCAAAATACCTTTGTCAACTCCCCCGGAATACCGAGAAACCGCAAAGTTTCCGCGGGATCGGCCGCCGCAAAGCCCACAAAAGCATTATACATGGAGCCGAGCTCAAAAATCGGATGCCCCGTGCATATCGTATCCATGTCGATAAGCAGCGCCTCATCGTCTCTGACCATAATATTATTTGTATGATAATCGCCATGCAGCATCGTATGCGTATCAGGCACGGCCTCCACCATCTTGTACAGCTTTTCGCCAAGCTCCGCAGGCAAATGCTCCCTGTCAAAGGCAGCCCACGAGAGCGCCACTTCCTTCATATCCGGCATATCACCGGCCTTCACAGGCGTATCATGAATCTGCTTGAGCATGTCCACAAAGTACCTGAGCGGCTTTTCAAGATGCTCAGGATCCGCCTTTATAAGCTTTGAAACGGACGTCGCCGCCAAAAGCTCCATGACCGTGCCGTAGCTTTCGCCCACCCTCACCACATCATAAGGAATCGCCGTATTTATGCCGAGCACGAGCGCCTTCCTCGCGAGCTCACGCTCCCTGTGAATCTCCGGAAGCGCGTCCGGATTGAAGTAGACCTTTACAATCGTCTCATCATCGTAGCGATAAACGGCGCCGTTTGCGCCTCTTCCAATCATTTCGCAGCCATCCACAGAGAGTCTGCGGTAAGCCTTTTTCACATCCAGCATCTCCGTAAAGCCAGTCATATCAAGGATTTCGTAGACCTCTGGGCACACATTCACCACCATAAGATCCGGATTCTCCTTGCGAAGCCTGAGAAGGATTCTAAGCCCAGCACTGGATATATATTCCAAATCCTCTGCGTCTATCACCAAATCAAGCCTTCCGGGGTTCTTCCCTTGCGGAAACTGCGCAGTGCCCGCGCCAGCCTCTTTTTCCTGAGACGCGGCAGTTTCCGCGGCAGCCTTCCTGACATCCGCGATATTTTTCTCCACTTCCGCGGCATTTGAGGCATCCACACGCCCCGAAAGCGCTACAGTCAATACTCCGTCATTTATCCTATACTCAAGTCCCTCACTCATAATTCAAGTCCCTCACTCACCTATTCAATATCCAAAATATCCGCAAAGCCAGTCATTTCAAAGACTTCCATCACGGCATCACGCACACCCGTAAGCTTGAGTGTACCTACCTTGCTCATCTTCTTCTGTGCGCCCAGCAGCACGCGCAGTCCAGCCGAAGATATATATTCCACGCCGCTCATATCGAGGACGAGAGCCTTCACATCTGCTCCGAGGCCGCCGATTTCGTTCTCCAGCGCCGGTGCCGTAGTAGTATCCACGCGCCCCTCCACCACAAGGACCACCTTATCCGCTTCCTTCTTCTGTGTAATTTGCATATTATTTACCTCCGTTTTGTAGCTTATATTTTCTTCTTCATCGTAAGCACATTCTGTCCGTTTTCGTAGCTGTACTCCACACTATCCATCGTCTTTCGCGTAATCAAAATTCCAAGGCCTCCTATGTCACGTTCATCCGCCGAAAGCGTGATGTCCGGCTCCTCGTGCGAGAGCGGATCAAAAGGTATGCCATTGTCGCGAAGCTCAAAGGTCGCCATCCTCGTATCCGGTTCAAAGCAAAAGCCCGCAAATACCGCTTCCTCGCCCTCCGCAGGCACCGCAGTTTCCGCCGGTTTTCCTGCCAATTCCGCAGAAGCAGTCTCCGCAGTTTCCGCCGGATTCCCTGCCTCCGCGTTCTCTGCCTTCACATAAGCATAATGCGCAATATTCACAAAGACTTCCTCTATCGCGATGCTGACAGCAATTTGCGTCTTCATCGGGCAGCCTGCCGCCTCAAGAGCCTCCTCATAAAAGGCCTGCACATCCTGCAAGGCCTCCAGCTTTGCGGGGAATGTCCTCTCCTCTTCCATAAGTTTACCTCCGAAATAATCAAATATCAGCATCGTAATATCGTCAAATTGCGGTGCCTCGCCCACAAAGCTGTCGATATCCTCCTTCAAACCATCCAGGAAAGCCTCCGAACCCAAAGCCGCATGTGAATCCGCGAAAGCCTTCAGCCGTTGCTCGCCATAAAGCTGATTCTCCGCATTTGTAGCCTCCGTCACACCGTCCGTATAGAAGAAGATGCGGTCGCCGGATTTGACCTCATACTCATTCAAACGATATGGCACGCCCTCCATGCCCGCGAGCACGAGACCCGGCTTTACCCGCAAATATTCAAAATCTCCGTTCCTATGCTTTACAAGCGGCGGATTGTGCCCCGCGTTTGCGAATTGCAACTGCCCCGTCTTCAAGTCCAAAATACCCATGCAGGCTGTCACAAACATGCCCGCCTCATTGCCCTCGCAAAGCTTTTCGTTTGCCGCCTCAAAGACCTCATTTGCCGCTAGTCCGCGCTCCGCAAGATCCTTGAGCGTCGTCTTCGCGGTCATCATAAAGAGCGCCGCCGGAATGCCCTTGCCCGAAACATCCGCGATCAAAAATACCAAATGCCTGTCGTCTATAAGATAATAGTCGTAGAAATCTCCGCCGACCTCCTTTGCCGTATACATTTTCGCGCAGATGTCAAATTTTTCCTGTTCGCTGCATTGCGGCAACTGCGTAGGCAGTGAGGAGCATTGTATTTCCTTCGCATATTCGAGTTCCTGATCCACGCGCGCAGCAGCCTCAGCTATATAATCCTTGAGCGTGCTCACCGTAGAATTTATATCGTCTGAAAGCGATGCAAACTCCGCGTTTGAGCGGACATTGACTGTCACATCGAGATTTCCGTTTGTAATCTGCGCCAGGCTGCCATTTATCTTATGCAGATTCTTTATGATGACCTGCTTTATGAGGAAGTATACGAGCACAAAGAGCATCGCGAATATGATGATTTCGAGTAAGATACTTACATATATGGATACATCTCTCATATAGTAGGCTTCCGTCTCAGGAATCGCGCCGATTATGCAATACCCCTCGGCCAAAAGGAAGGAATACAGATATCTATTCCCGTGTATCTCCGCGGAATAATCCATCTTTTCCTTCATTGTTTTTGTATTTATATTTATGCCCAGCTCCGAAAGATGCATGCCGTTGTGTTCGTCACCGTCAGCCACTACAAGCCAATTCGAATCCGTGATCATTACAAAGCCGGTATTTCCTATATGCCTGTTTTTCGTCGCCTCATAGATCGTATCGTCTATGTCCTTTTTATATTGCTCATAGGAATATCCCACCTGCAAGGCCGTCCCATCAGGCAGCAGCACGGCCGCATATTTTCTGCTCAGATTTTCGTCATATGAAAGTGGCTGGTACTCCTGCACATACTGCTCCATGCCCTCCTCTGTAAAGAGGCGCATAAATTCCGCCGATTGCGTACCGCTATTCATATTGTAGCCGATAAAATCCGGCCGACTTGAATTTGTGATGATACCGTCCGCGCCAAAGACATTTATGCCCGCGACTCCGCATGACCTCGCAAGCTTCAAAAGCGAATCACTATTCCAATTTTCGGACGCTGTATATTTTTCCCTTACTTCTTCTGTAGCCGCCAAAAGATGCTCACTCGACAGATCCAAAATGTCCTGGGACACGTCCTCAAGAGTCTGATTTATGACTCCCGTAATCTGTGTGGCGGTGGTATCGCTTTGCAGCCTATATGTCAAAAGGCTTGTAAAAATAAAGGCTATCACTATGCACAAAACCAGCCAGCGCTGGAAGGTCTGCGCGATGTTTTCCTTCACATTCTTCTTGTATAGCTTTTCTCTATTTAATATGGCTATGGCCACAAGCGATATCGCTATGGCAACGGCGTTTCCCAGCACCATAGGGATGGTCGCTGCTTGTACGTAGTCGAAGGCCGTCGCGGAATCGTCAAAATGCAAAATGAATATGAGCAGCATGTGTATGTCCTCACATACAAACGCAATGCCCGCGCCATAAGCCCAATTCGGCTTTTTATCATCAAACATAAGTGTGCGCAAAAGCGCCGCTATGAGACCGGCAAGTATTGTAGCTACCGTGCAGGCTATCCTGGTATAGTCTCCCGCGCCAAAGAAAAATCTGTAGCCGCCGCCGATGAGACCGGAGATGACACCGGCCGGAGCCCCGAAAATGAGACCCGCGGAAAGAGGCGCCGCATCCCTTACATTTATGAGCACTCCGCCATCGAGTGCTATGCCATGCTCGCTCGCATATATCGCCAGGCATCCGAAAAGAATACCTATTATAACCTGCTTTGCCGTATAATTGAGCTTTCCCGCGGGAGTATACTTATCTACAATATATATAAGAACCACAAGTATAGTCCCTGCCAGAATTGGCATTACAAGATTCATCCGCTTTCACCTGCTTTCTATCGTATAAGTCAATAATTATCGTAGCTTGGATATTCTAAAAGCATATTTTGACAAATCATTATAACAAATTTTCCTTGACACGTCTACCCCGAGCGTGTATCATGATGAAGGTATAATTTATCTTTAAGTTGGTACAGAGAGACCGACAAGATTACATAGTATGCATTTTGCGCCGCTTCGCGGCACAGTTTTGATGCGGGTAGCTCTTGTCGTATGTACGGCAGGGCTTTTTTTATGCCTGCCTATAAAAAGCGAAAGGGGAAATGTATGAAGCTTCGCGCGAGTCTTATGAATGAAGAAGAGATGCATAGAGCCATAAAGCGCATCGCTCACCAGATAGCTGAAAAAAATAAGGGCTGCGCGGACGTCGTGCTCCTTGGAATCAGGAGACGCGGTCTTCCTCTTGCAAATGAGCTTGCGGCTGATATCCTCGCGATTGAAGGCATATCTGTGCCTGTAGGCGAGCTTGATATCACGCTTTACAGGGATGACCTCAGCGAAATAAGCGATGCTCCGAGGCTGAATAAAACGCATGTGGATTTTGATATCTCCGGCAAAAATGTAGTCCTCGTGGACGACGTCTTATATACCGGAAGGACCGCAAGGGCGGCTCTGGATGCAATATCAAAGCTCGGACGCGGCAGAGCGGCTACGGTGCAGCTTGCGGTATTGATAGACAGAGGGCATAGAGAGCTCCCTATAAGAGCAGATTATGTGGGCAAAAATGTGCCTACCTCAAAGAGCGAAATCGTCGCTGTAGATATTGAAGAATATGACGGACGCACCTGCGTAAACCTTTTTTCCGAGGACTAGCAGAAACCTCCGAGATTTCCGCAAGACCCCCGGTTTTCGCGAGCACACGCAGTTTCCGCAAGAAGCGCAGTTTCCGCAAGAAGTGCGAGAAGAGAAAAAAACGGGCGGGTCGAGCAGCAAATAGTTTCCAATAAAGTTATTATATATAAAGTACATCAAAGAATAGGAGAACACAAACTATGAGTAAACAAAGAAGAATCATTGGCGTAGAGGAGAGGGTGCCTCTCGCGCAGGGTATTCCGCTAAGTATTCAGCACACCTTTGCGATGTTTAGCGCATCCGTGCTCGTACCTTGGCTCATCGGAATCAACGCGTCTGTTGTACTTCTGATGAACGGTATCGGCACACTTATCTTTATCGCTGTCACGAAGGGAAAATCCCCGGCCTACCTGGGCTCAAGCTTCGCCTTCCTCTCACCGACATTTATACTGCTCGCAAATCCGGATTACGGATATCAATACGCGCTGGGCGGCTTTGTGGTGACCGGACTTATCTTCTGCACTGTCGCGATAATTGTAAAGTTTGTGGGCACGGACTGGATAGACGTAGTGCTTCCGCCTGCCGCGATGGGACCTGTAGTAGCCCTCATAGGACTTGAGCTTGCAGGCTCTGCCGCTTCAAACGGCGGACTCATTCTGAGCGACACTTATACGGAGATAAATCCTAAATTTGTAATTGTTTTCATAATTACGATCGTAATGGCTGTAGTCGGACAGGTTATTTTCAGAGGCTTTGCTTCTGCCATCGCAATCCTTATCGCGATATGCACAGGCTATGTGGTAGCCTTCCTTATGGGTCTTGTAGACCTCTCAGCAGTTGCGGAATCAGAAATCTTTGCTATTCCAAACTTCATGCTGCCTAAGTTCAGCCTTGAGGCGATTCTGATCATCATCCCGGCTTCGCTTACGGTAATTTCCGAGCACATCGGACATCAGGTAGTTACAAGTGAAATCGTAGGCAGAGACCTTCTCCGTGACCCGGGACTCCACAGAACACTGCTTTCTGACGGTATCTCGACTACACTTTCAGGACTTTGCGGTTCCGTACCTACGACTACTTATGGCGAAAACATCGGAGTTATGGCTGTTACCAAGGTATACAGTGTATGGGTAATCGGCGGCGCGGCAGTATTCTCAATCCTGCTTTCCTTCTTTGCACCGGCCTCAGCTCTTATAAATTCCATTCCGGGACCTGTAATGGGCGGCATCAGCTTCCTTCTCTATGGTATGATCGGAGCTTCCGGTATCAGACTCATGGTAGATAGAAAGGTAAATTACGGCAAGGCGAGAAATCTTGCAATGACTGCTATCGTATTTGTAGTAGGTCTCTCCGGCGCGTTCATCCAGATCGGAAATGTACAGCTTACAGGTATGAGCCTTGCTACAATCGTAGGTATCGCACTGGGCATCTGCTTTGCTATCATCGATAAGCTCGGTATTGCAAACGACGCTGACGAACCGGATTCGATTGAGTAATCTGTTAAAAAAGCAACAAATTTACATTTAGAAAGTCTTTGATCTGGCTTTTGGCGGCGGCGAATTTTCTGAAAATTCGCCGCTTTGTTGTCTGAAAATTAAAACTTCCAAATTTTTTTCTAGATTTTTCAAACTGTTTATTGACTAAAATTTAGCAAAGTGTTATGCTTTACTTGTATCGGCAGTTAAGTTTTTATTGCTTAATAAAAAAATTAACTATTAAAGAGAAGAGGAGAAAAAAAATGTCAAATTACGTTGAAAGATGTATCGAGCTTTGCAAGCAGAAGAACCCAGGCGAAGTTGAATTTCATCAGACTGTAGAAGAAGTTCTTACTTCCCTCAAGCCTGTTATGGATGCTCACCCTGAGTATGAAAAGGCTGCTATTCTTGAGAGACTGACTGAGCCTGAGAGAGGCATCACTTTCAGAGTAGTATGGGTAGACGATGCTGGAAACGTACAGGTAAACAAGGGCTACAGATACCAGTTCAACAGCGCTATCGGACCTTACAAAGGTGGACTCAGATTTGCTCCAAACGTATATCCTGGAATCATCAAGTTCCTCGGATTTGAGCAGATCTTCAAGAACAGCCTGACTGGCCTTCCTATCGGCGGCGGCAAGGGCGGTTCCGACTTCGATCCAAACGGAAAGAGCGACGCAGAGATCATGAGATTCTGCCAGGCATTCATGACTGAGCTCTACAGACACATTGGACCAAACACAGACGTTCCTGCTGGTGACCTCGGTGTAGGCGCAAGAGAAATCGGTTACCTGTTTGGCCAGTACAAGAGAATCGTTGACAGATACGAAGGCGTTCTCACTGGTAAGGGACTTTCATACGGCGGCTGCCTCGGCAGAACAGAAGCTACTGGTTTTGGTATCGTTTGGTATGCAGAAGAGATGCTCAAGGCTCACGGCGAAGATATGAAGGGCAAGACAGTTGCTATCTCCGGTTTCGGTAACGTTGCTTGGGGTACAGCTTGGAAGCTGCAGCAGCTTGGCGCAAAGTGCGTAACTATTTCCGGTCCAGACGGATATATCTACGATCCAGATGGCGTAAGCACAGACGAGAAGATCGCTTACATGCTCGAGCTGAGATCATCCGGAAAGAACATCTGCGCTCCTTACGCAGAGAAGTTCCCAGGTGCAACATTCGTAGCTGGAAAGAAGCCTTGGAATGTATCTAAGGACTTCGATTGCAAGCCTGACCTCTACATCCCTTGCGCACTTCAGAACGAAATCAGAATTGAAGACGCAAAGACAATCGTTGAGTCCGGTTGCAAGTTCGTATGCGAAGGCGCAAACATGCCTACTACAAACGAAGCTCTTGCTTACCTCCTGGACAACAAGCTTATCGTTGGTCCTTCAAAGGCTGCAAACGCTGGTGGCGTAGCTACTTCCTGCATCGAGATGGGTCAGAACGCTGGTCACACTGTATTCTCACACGAGGACGTATATGCACAGCTCCACAAGATTATGATCAACATCTACAAGAACTGCGAAGAAGCTTCCAAGAAGTACTATGGTACTCCAGACAACCTCGTAGCAGGCGCAAACATCGCTGGCTTCACAAAGGTTGCAGATGCTATGATGGCTCAGGGTTTGGTATAAAAAAAGTTTGATATAAAATTTGACTTAATAAAATCCTTACAGAAAAGACTGTGGCACACGCCGCAGTCTTTTTCTTTCTCCCAAATCACATTTCCGCACGCAAATTTCTGCACTCAAGCAGTGGTAGAGAGGCGCCCGTTATGGTATAATATCCGCATAAGAAGGCTTGGAATACCATAAGCTAAAGAAAGAGGAAGATATATGAAAGCAGCATTTCACACCTTGGGTTGCAAGGTGAATTTTTATGAGACGGAGGCATTGAAGGAGCTTTTTTCCGCACGCGACTTTGAAATCGTAAGCGAAAACGAATTTGCCGACGTATATGTAATAAATACCTGCACGGTGACAAGCCTTGCAGACAGAAAATCGCGTCAATACATCAGGCGCATGAAAAAAGTCAATCCTAAGGCTCTAGTCGCAGTGACGGGCTGCTATGCCCAGACGAGCCCAGACGAGGTGGCTGCGATAGAGGCTGTAGATATAGTAATGGGCACAAAGGAGAAAGCAAAGCTTATAGACTATGTCGAGGAAGCCTTGAAATCGCGCAGCGCAGACGCAGTTTCCGCGGAGTGCAAAAACGTCGCAGGTGAGCCCATAGTGGATGTACGCCCCTATGAGGAGCTTTGCGGCTACGATGAGATGGGCACTATCACATCCATGGAATCGCGCACCAGAGCCTTCGTAAAGGTGCAAGAAGGCTGCAATCGCTTCTGCGCATATTGCCTGATTCCCTTCGCCAGAGGAAGTGTCAGAAGCAGAGCGCCATTTGACGTACTTTGCGAGGTCAAGACACTCCTGCAAAACGGCTTCAAGGAGATTATACTCACGGGAATAAATACCGCGCTTTATGGCACCGAGGCCGATTTCAAAGAAAAATACGCAGAGGATGAGGTTCTAAAGGAAGCGGGAGATGCTCAGGGCATAGAAATACTCATAAAGGCTATAAATGCGCTGCCCGGTGAGTTTAGAATCAGACTGAGCTCCCTTGAGCCTACGGTCATAAATTGCGACTACGTGAAGGGACTTTTCAAATATGAAAGACTTTGTCATCACTTGCATCTTTCGGCTCAAAGCGGAAGTGACCATGTACTGACTGCCATGAATAGACGCTATGACAGAAAGGAATATCTGGAAATCGCAGCCGCTCTCAAGGAATTTGACAAATGCTACGGCATAAGCACGGATATAATAGCAGGCTTTCCCGGAGAAAGCGAGGAGGATTTTGCGGATAGCATAAGGCTGACGGAGGAAATAAGCTTTTGCAAGGTGCACGCCTTCAAGTATTCAAAGCGACCACGCACCGCAGCCGCTGAAATGAAAAATCATATAGCGCCTCAGGTAAAGAACCGGAGGGTAAGCGAGCTCATAGAGGCCGGCGAAAAATCCTCAAAAGCGTTTTTTACTGAAAACCTGGGTACAAGCCGCGTGGCGCTTATCGAAGAATATCTGCCTGAAATAGGCATGTATACCGGATATCTGGACAATTACATAAGAGCCTATGTGCCGGCAAGCCACCCTGATGCCGCGACAGGCGAGACTTCCGCTTCAGCGCCTCAATCAGGTGAAAGTCTCTTGAACCGGCTCGTTAGAGTACGGATAGAAGAGCTCTATAAGGATGGCGTCCGCGGAAGCCTCGCAGAAGATTAAAAAGAAAGAGAACGCTGAAAATTCAACGTTCTCTTTCTTTTTATCTGGTGGAGATGGTGGGAGTCGAACCCACGTCCGAAAGCATTTCCACAGGAATTTCTCCGAGCGCAGCCGGTGTTTTATTGTTTCGCCTCTTTTAGCGCCCACAGGCAGGCTCAAAAATCAGCTATCCCGCTAGTCCCCAGAGCTTACGGGAGTCCACCCTGAGTTTTCCCGTATGTCGACGCCGGATTCCACACCTACGGGTGAATGTGGGCCGACGACGCGCCGCCTTAGGCGGCTGCTGAACTATGCAGCAAATGCGTAATTGTTGTTATTTTTAGCGTTTATATTTAACGTGCCCTTTTTTACGCAGACCGAGCAAACTGCGGCTCGCTTATCCAGCTTCTACACCCCCGTCGAAACCTTTACACCCCCATATCATTAAACTACTTCCGCATGGCCTGCTGCATCCGGCGCTCAGAATCGCGCTTTGCGATGTCATCACGCTTGTCATAAAGCTTCTTGCCTCGCGCCACCGCAAGCTCCATCTTTGCCTTTCCCTCTTCATTTATATACACCGTAAGAGGTATCAATGTCAAGCCCTTTATCGTCGTAAGCCCCAAAAGTTTTCGAATTTCCTGCTTATGGAGCAAGAGCTTCCTCGGCCTGAGCGGATCCACATTGAAGCGATTCCCCTGCTCATACGGACTGATATTCATCCCATACACGAAAATCTCTGTGCCCTCAATCTTGGCATAGCTCTCCTTTATGCTGACCTTGCCCTGCCGCACGGACTTTATCTCCGTACCGGTGAGCACAAGCCCGGCCTCATAGACCTCATCTATAAAATAATCATGCCTCGCCTTTTTATTATTCGCGACCAGCTTTCTTTCCTTCTTCATACTCTCTATATACCCTCTTTTTCGCTTTCGCAGACTCCCCTGCTTCTCCGTGCTACCCTTTTTTCGCGGAAACTGCGCAGTTTCCGCGGCATAAGGCTATGTCCCCGCAAGACGCGTCGTCTCTATAAAAGCGTAATCTCGTCAAACGGATAGAGCCTGATTACGGCCTTTCCTACGATTTTATCTATGTCTATGCAGCCTACATCCTCAGAGCGGCTGTCCTTGCTGACCTCACGATTGTCGCCCATTGCGAAGATATGACCCTCAGGAATCTCGAGGCCCTCGATGTAGCCGGTCGTGATATTTTTTATATATGGCTCATCGAGCATCTCACCGTCGATGTAGACATAGCCATCCATAATGGAGATGGTCTCGCCCGGCAGGCCTATTACTCTCTTTATGAGGAGCTTTTCCTTGCCGTCTTCGGTCTTCAAGTCAGAATGGAATACTATGATATCTCCGCGCTTTGGCTCGCCAAAGGTGTAGGATTGCTTGCTGAGTATGAGATAATTGTTTTCCCAAAGCGTCGGCTCCATAGAGCTTTCCTTTACAATGGTCGGCTTTATAAATTGCAATATGATAAATGCGATAAGTATCGCTACTATGAGATCCTTTAAAAATTCTTTCATTTATCCTTTTACTTTTCCTCTCCAAAGAGCTCGCCTGCGATTTTGGCAAATTCCGGCGGAAGCTCGGATTTTACCTCAAGACCCGCAAGATACGCAAGCGGCGCTGCGCCTCCCGCAAAGCTCAGTCTGTAAGCATGCAGAAGCTGTGCCTGCAAGGCTCGTACAGCGGAATCCGTAGAACCCGATTTTCTGCCCGCGGCAGCCTGTTTTCCGGGAGCTGCTTTTCCCAAGCCGTATTTTGGATCGCCGAGCACCGGATAGCCTGCCTTGGCAAGATGCGCTCTGATCTGATGCGTCCTGCCCGTGACCAAATGTACCTCTACAAGCGTATATTTGCCGTCAGGAGAGGTCAAAACAGGCCGTGCCACAGTCTCCATTACCTTGCCGCCATCGCTTTCCATAGGAAGCACCTTGACCGTATTTGTGGCAGCGTTTTTTTGCATCTTATCCTTGAGCACAAGCGTCTTCTTGAGGTCGCCTCTCACAATCGTAAGATAGAACTTATCCACATAGCCCTTTTCACGAATCATTTTATTCAATGCCTGCAAGGCCGCGGCGTTTTTTCCGAAAATCACAAGGCCGGTCGTATTCCTGTCAAGCCTGTTTACCGGCGCAGGCGCAAAGGTCCGCTCCATTCCGGGCTCATAGACGCCATTTTCACAAAGATAGCCGGCCACCTGATTTGCCAGTGTATTCTTCTTCTCCACAGCATCGCCGTGAGTCAAAAGGCCAAACGGCTTCTCAACGATCAGGATGTTTTCGTCCTCATAGGCGACCTTGAATTGCTTCTTTGCCTTTGCCAAAGGACGCTGTCTGTGAAACTGCTCCACTGCCTCCTGCGTTATGTAAAGGCTGAGCTCATCGCCCTCGTAAAGCACCGTATCCTGCCCCGCACGCTTGCCGTTTACCTTCACATCCTTTCGGATAATCTTGTAAATGTACGAAAGCGGCGCATTCTTCAAATACTTCTTGAGAAAGCGATCAAGCCTTTGATTTTCTTCATTTTTTGTAATAGTCAAGCTTATCATATGCCCATTCTACACCACAAGAGCCAAATTTGCAAGCCGCCGCGCCACATGTAAAGAAAACTTAATACTTCCTACCCCGCCTTCACCATAAATTCACAGTCAAAGCCGCATTTATAATTGAGAGACAGCTCATTTTGTGATAAAATGTCACGTGGAAGGTTTAGCCTTTCACGCGCAACACACATAGGACAGAAAGGACAGCGTACAAATGAACAAAATCAAAGATTTCTTATATAACATAAATGACGTCGTAATCGCTCTCATAATCGTACTCCTTGCGGCTCTCCTCATCATAAGCAGGATAAATGTCGTAATGGATTACCCGAAAACACTTTTGGCTGCTTCCTCAAGCGAGAGCACAGAATCAGTCGACACTGACGGCGATGGCGGAAACGGCGAAGTTTCCGCGGACGGAGAGGCTCCCGGCACTGAGGGAGATGGTAGCGAAAGCACAAGCGGCGAAGTTTCCGCGGACGGCACATACCCTCACTCACTGTACGTCGCTTATGGAGAAAGCATGGAATCTATAGGGCAATCATTGGTAAATCTGGGACTTTTCTCCTCGGTTGAGGAGTTCAGCTCCGCTGTGTCTGCCGCAGGCGCGGAGACAAGACTTCAGTCAGGTACATTTACAATTCCGCAAAACGCTACGCCTGAGGAGGTAATCAGCATCCTTACAAAGCCAGGCGCTTAGAATGGCTGCCGCCCCTGCGACATTTAAGTCATGCAAAAGCTAAAGATTGTTGAAATTATAGTGATTTTTGGGCGCAGGTGGTGTATAATCAGCTTATAGACCTAAACATGTCATTTGAAAGATTAGGAGGGTATTTAGATGGCTTTAGTTACTTCGAAGGAAATGTTTGCAAAGGCTCTTAAAAACGACTACGCTGTGGGCGCTTTCAATGTAAACAATATGGAGATTATTCAGGGTATCGTGGACGCGGCAAAGATTGAAAACGCGCCGCTCATTCTGCAGGTATCCGCGGGGGCGAGAAAATACGCGAGACCGGCCTATCTTGTACATCTTGTACAGGCCGCGATCGAGGATACAGGCCTGGACATCGTATTGCACCTTGACCACGGCGAAGACTTTGACATATGCAAAAAGTGCGTGGATGACGGTTTCACTTCCGTAATGGTGGACGGTTCAAAGCATCCATTTGAGGAGAATATAGCTCTCACAAAGCAGGTTGTAGATTATGCGCACGCTAAGGGCGTGGTAGTAGAGGCAGAGCTTGGAAAGCTTGCCGGTGTGGAGGACAATATCAATGTGGACGAGCGCTCGGCAAAGTTTACAGACCCTGAGGAGGCTGCTGAATTTGTGGCACGCACAGGCGTGGATTCACTTGCTATCGCTATAGGTACCAGCCATGGCGCATATAAGTTCAAGGGCGAGCCTTACCTTGATTTTGAGAGACTCAAGAAGATACACGCTCTCATTCCTGATACACCGCTTGTACTTCACGGCGCTTCCACTGTTCTTCCTGAATTTGTGGCAAAGTGCAATGAATATGGCGGAAATATCCCTGGCGCGCAGGGAGTGCCTGAGGATATGATTCGTGAGGCTACAAAGTATGGCATTTGCAAGGTAAATATCGATACGGATCTTCGCCTCGCCATGACGGCTGAAGTCAGAAAGTTCCTCGTAGAGAATCCTGCTGAATTCGACCCGAGAAAGTACCTCGGACCTGCGAGAGACGCTATCCAGGGCATGGTACAGCACAAGATCAAGAATGTTTTGAACGCTTCAAATCAGAGATAGTTTGCAGCCGCTAGGCTTTGCGGCGGGTAAAAAACACTGTAGCGAATCTCAAGCAAATTTTTAAAAAATAAGAACCGCAAAATGTGAAGCTTACACGTTTTGCGGTTCTTTTGTTGTCCCTAAAACTTTTCTTTAAGGCAGAAATCTACAATTCCCTGCGACCCTCCATAGCCTTGAGCAGGGTCACCTCATCCGCGTATTCGAGATCGCCGCCCACAGGAATACCGTGAGCAATTCTCGAAACCTTGATACCCGCAGGCTTTATGAGACGCGCGGTATACATCGCTGTGGCCTCGCCTTCTATATTTGGATTCGTAGCCAATATCACTTCTTTTACGTCCTCCTGCTGAAGGCGCACTATGAGTTGCTTGAGATTTATATCCTCAGGCCCTATGCCATCCATAGGAGAAAGCGCCCCATGCAGCACATGGTAAAGGCCATGAAATTCCCTGATTCTCTCCATAGCGGCGACATCTCTGGGACTTTCGACTACACATATTACACTGCGATCCCGCGCGGGATCTGAGCAGATTGCGCAGGGGTCGGTATCCGTGAGATTTCCGCACACAGAACAATATTTCATATTTTTTTTCGCGTCAAGTATAGCCTCCGCCAAGGCCTCCGCTTCCTTATCCTCAAGGGAAAGTATATGAAAAGCCAGCCTCTGGGCGCTCTTGCCACCTATTCCGGGAAGCTTTGAAAACTCGCTGATAAGCCTTGCGAGAGGCTTTGCATACTGTCTCATACCAAGCTCCAAGAAGGCCTTCCTACAGCAGTCCCGGAGGGATTCCGAGTCCTGCTGTCAGCTTGTTCATCTCATTTGCAGCGATTTCGTCCATCTGTCTGATGGCTTCATTTACGGCTGCCATCACGAGATCCTGCAGCATCTCCACGTCATCCGAATCTACGACGTCCTGCTTGATTTCGAGGTTTGTGACCTGCTTTTTGCCATTTACAGTTACGGCAACAGCGCCGCCGCCTGCCGTAGCGGTGGTCTCCATCTCATCTATCTCAGCCTGCATAGCCTCCATCTTTCTCTGTACAGCCTGCATCTGTGCCATTTGCTTTTGCATACCTCCGCCCATTCCGCTGGACGGCTTCTTACCGGCTCTCATGCCTTTTCCCATTTCATTATCCTCCTGATATATTTTTCTTTTTATTTTTCTACTTCTATCGCAAGACCCAAAATTCCGCCAAGCTCCCTGGCATAAGCCTCAGTGCTCTTTTTTTCCTCAGGCACAGAGCCCTGCACCGGCTCTGTCACAAGCTCCATTCTGAGATATCTACCCGTATGCTCCTGCATAAGTCTCTCCAAAAGCTGCCTCATGCGCTCTGCGCGCAGCTTCTTTGCCGGAGATATCTGCAAGGAAAAAGTAGTATCTCCAAGCTTTATGAGTCTCGCATCGTCTATCGTATTTATACTGCCCTGGATGCTTTCTCCCTCTTCAAGTATCGCATGCCAAAGCTTTTCAAGATCTAAAGCCTCCTCCTGAGCTGCCGCCCTGCCCGGTGCTCCTTGCGGAACAGATGCGGGCGAAGCTGCCGGCTGCTCTGTATGCGAGGCGGGCAGCGGACTTTGCTTTTGAGTCTGCCCTCTACCCGGTATCTGCGCCGTCGCGCTACCTATGACCTGCGCCGTCGCAAGCTTTATAGCGCACAGCTCAAGCAGGACGCGAGCCTGCGAGGAACGCTTTATGTCAGCAATGGTCTTTGAAATCTCCATTATGCCAGCGTTTATCTCCGAAAGATCCAATCTGTCGCTTTGAGTCCTGATTCTGTCTGAATTTTCACTGGAACGGTTTAGGATATCTTCAGGATTTTTTACATATTTGGTAATGAGCAGGCTGCGATAATGCGCAAGCCAATCCTGCGCAAAATGAAGCTCATCCTTACCATCAGCCAAAACCTTGTCGATAAGAAGGAGAGCCGCATCCATTTTATGCAGCAGCACGGCGTCGGTAAGCTCTATGAAAACCTCCTCACCCGTCGCGCCGAGAAATTCCAGCACATCATTGCGGGTGACTTTTTTGATGCCGGTAGAGAGGCATTGATCCAGAATCGAAAGCCCGTCACGTACCGATCCGTCAGCATTCGCGGCAAGTATCCTAATCGCGTCCTCTGAAACGTCTATACCCAGTTCACTGCAAATTTTCGACATTCCGCTTGCGATCGTCCTCTCCGGGACGCGCTTGAAGTCAAGGCGAAGGCAGCGCGACATCACTGTCTGCAAGACCTTATGCGGTTCAGTCGTAGCCAATATGAAGATCACATTTTCAGGCGGTTCTTCGAGCGTCTTTAAAAGCGCATTGAAGGCACCAGATGACAGCATGTGTACTTCGTCTATTATATATACTTTTTTCCTTCCGATCGCCGGCGGATATTTTACGCTTTCGCGCAGCTCACGGATGTTGTCTACGCTGTTGTTTGAAGCGGCGTCGATTTCGATCACATCCATGAAGGTGCCATTTTTGATCGCAAGGCAATTTTCGCAATGGCCGCAGGGTCTTTCACCGTCCGAAAGGCAGTTTAGCCCCTTTGCAAGCAGCCTTGCCATGGTGGTCTTGCCCGTGCCCCTTGTACCGCAAAAGAGGTAGGCGTGGCCTACTGTATCTGTCTTCAGCTGATTTTGGAGTATCCTGACGATATGCTCCTGTCCGAGGACTTCCTCGAAGACCTCAGGACGATAGGTTCTGTATAAGGCTTGATACAAAGCTTTGTCCTTTCTGCCCGCATTTCGGCAAAAAATGTATGGATCTGTGACTTTTACTACAAATAAAATAATGCCCTTTATAAGCCCCGCAAACCGATAGAGAAGGCTGATCTGCGGCACATAAGAGCCTCCGCTTATTGCTGCTTCCTTCCGGACCTGACAAGGTTCACAGTGTCCTATTGCGCAGGACCCAAACCATGGATGACGGAGCTTATAAAGGGCATCTATCTGCCCGCATATAAAACACAGGCATTGGTGCTAACTATTTAATTATAAATGCAAACACCAAATAAGTCAATGACAAATGTCGGCTTTGCCATAAAGGTTTTCTTTGTGAATTGTGTAGCCTGATGCAAAATTATCGGCCTTGCCTTCTATTTTTCTATGAGATCCGCAAAAGCCGCGCCGATAAAATCACAAAGAGCCTCGCCATTCATCTCCACCTGATAGCCCACCTTGCCGGCGCTGAAAATTATCTTTTCGAAACCTACAGCTGTCTCATGGATGCTTGTGCGAAAGCGTTTTTTCATGCCGATAGGCGAGCAACCGCCATGGATGTAGCCTGTAAGTGGAAGCAGCTCCTTTTGCTTTATCATCGCTATGGATTTTACGCCCACTGCCTTTGCAGCCTTTTTCAGGTCCAGTGAGTCTGCCACAGGTATTACAAATACGAAATATTCCTTTGTATTTGCCTGTGTGACAAGTGTCTTGAAGACTCTGGCCGGATCCTCTCCTATAGCCTCAGCCACAAGAACCCCGTCTGTCAGATTCCCGTCAAAGCTGTGCGGTATGTATTCTATCTTTTGTTTGTCCAAAATGCGCATTACATTTGTTTTTTCCATTCCAAATCCCCCTTCCTTCAAATTTGTAAATTTCAAAAACTATACTTTTCCAAAAACTCCCGCTCCGTAATAATCGGAATTCCGAGCTCCTTCGCCTTCTTATTCTTTGACGAGCCTGACATATTGTCATTATTTATAAGGAAACTTGTCTTTGAAGACACAGAGCCGGCCACCTTGCCGCCCAAATTCTCAATAAGCTCCTTGAGCTCATCCCTGTTTGCAAAATGCTCAAGCGAGCCCGTTATTACAAAGGTCAAGCCTTCTCCGCTCTCACTTGCATGAGCCGCCGCGCTGTCCGCCTTCAGCCTCGCCGAAGGCTTCTTTTTCTCTATCGTAAGCACTTCCAAAAGATCCGCCACAATTCGGCGATTTTCCTCATCCGCAAAAAACCTTTCGTAGCCTTCTGCCATTACATCGCCGATTCCCTGTATTTCCAAAAGTTCCTGTGCTGTAAGCGCTTGTATTTTTTCCCAGTCAGAGCCGGCAGCCTTGCATATAAGCTTTGCGTTTGCGGCGCCGATATTTGGAATTCCAAGTCCGTAGAGAAGTCGCGGCGCCGTTGTATGGGAAGCCTTCTCCGCAGCCGTTATCAGATTCGCGTAGGATTTTTCACCAAAGCCTTCCAAAATTACTATTTTATCCCTGAATCTTTCCAATTTAAATATATCAGCAAATTCCTTTATGAAGCCCTCCGCTACAAATTTTTCTATCGTCGCCTCCGAAAGGCCTTCGATATTCAAGGCGTTTCGGCTCACAAAATGCGCAAATGCTTTTATCTGCTTTGCCGGGCAATGCGGATTTGTGCAATATAAAGCCTCAGCCTCGCGCTCCGCCTTCACCGCGGTCGCTCCGCCGCATATAGGGCATGACGCGGGAACTGCGCAGTTTCCGCTTTTAGTAAGGTTCTCTGCTATTTGCGGAATTATCATATTCGCCTTGTAGACCATGATTTTGTCGCCTATGCCCAGCGCAAGCTGCTTCAAAATGCTGAGATTGTGAACCGATGCCCTGCTGACCGTCGTGCCCTCAAGCTCCACAGGCTCAAAAATCGCGACAGGATTTATAAGGCCGGTCCTTGAGGCGCTCCATTCTATCTCACGGAGGACAGTCTCACGCACCTCGTCGCGCCATTTGAAGGCTATCGCGTCTCGCGGAAACTTCGAGGTGCGCCCGAGTGATCTTCCGTAGGCGATATCGTCATATATGAGGACAAGGCCGTCGCTCGGGAAGTCGTTTTGGCTTACTTTTTCGGCAAAATATTCCTTTGCGTCATATATATTCCAGGTCTCAGCTTTCCTCTCTTGCGTCATATCAAGCAAATCCGCTCCGATGCTTTCATCTGCCACGAGCCTTCTCTCTGCCCCGCCCTGCACGGCAAGATATTCCACAACTGTAAATCCCTGCTCCGAAAGCCAGCTAAGCTGCCGCGTCCTTGTCTCAAACTCCGGCACAGCGCCCGGGCCGGCTGACGTTCCGACCTCTACCAGTCCAAAGGCATAAAATCTTACATTTCTTTCCTTTGTAATCCGGCTGTCGAGCTGACGCACTGAGCCGCTGCAAAGGTTGCGCGGATTTTTATACTTCGCGTCCACATCCTCAATGCCTGCGTTTATCTTCTCAAAGTCGGAATATGTGATGATCGCCTCGCCTCGCAGGACCAGCCTGCCCTTGTAAGGTATGGAAAGCGGCACATTCGCGAAGGCGCGCGCATTGCTCGTGATGACCTCGCCGATTTCGCCGTTTCCGCGAGTAACTGCCTTTGTAAGTAGGCCGTTTTCGTAGGTCAGCACGATGGTGAGCCCGTCCATTTTCCACGACAGAAGTCCCTTTTGAGTGCCGAGCCAGGAAGCGAGCACATCGACCTCCTTTGTCTTGTCAAGTGAAAGCATAGGGCTCGGATGACGCTCCTTTGGAAGGTCGGAAAGCACTTCAAAGCCGACATTTACGGTCGGACTGTTTGAAAGCACTATCCCGGTTGTTTTTTCCAGATTTTCCAGTTCGTCATAGAGCTTATCATACTCGTAGTTGCTCATGATTTCCGAATTTTCCTGCTCATAGGCCTTGCGCGCCCTGTTCAAAAGCTCCGTAAGCTCTACTATGCGCGCCCGTGCCGCAGACTCGCCGCCAAGCCCGCTATTTGCGAAAGTATCCTTTGTCTCTATCATAAATCACTCCAAAATATATTTTATAATCTGTCAAGCTGTTTGCTATCTTCTAAGCTCTCCCCCACAGTGGCTGCCAGCCGAAGCTATATCTTCTCCATCGGCGCAATATCCGCCGCGAGCTTCTTCACACCTGCGCTGTCGAAGGCAACTGTCGCTGTTCTGCCGCTCACCGCAATCACCAGGCCCTCGCCAAACTTCGCATGGCGTACACGGTCGCCCTCCGCAAGTGCCAAGGCTGCGCCGTTTCCGCCTCCTCCTGTGCTGCCCCTACGCGCGGTCTCCTGCTTTGCGTATTTGAGAGGGTCAAATGGCTTATATGGCAGCTTTTCGCTGTAGCCGTCGCTGTATTGCCCGCGCGATGTGCCTGATTTTTTCTCATATATGGAATTTCCTTCCACGAGCGCCTTGTCAATTTCCTTTAAAAATTGCGATTCACGGGCGTAGTCGGTCCTGCCGTAGAGCATGCGCTGCTCGGAGCTCAAAAGGTAGAGCTTTTCCATCGCCCTTGTCATGCCCACATAGCAAAGCCTGCGCTCCTCCTCGAGTCCTTCCATCCTGTCCGCGGATCTGCGGCTCGGAAAAAGCCCCTCTTCCATGCCCGGCATAAAGACCACCGGAAATTCCAGTCCCTTTGCGCTGTGCATGGTCATGAGCACCACCGCGTCCTCATTTGGATCGTGATTGTCGATGTCGCTCATCAAGGCAATTTTTTCCATAAATTCCTCCAGCGAGATCTGCGGGTCCTCCTTTTCATAATCGTATATTACCGATTTGAATTCCATGAGGTTCTCGAGCCTGCCCTCGGCTTCTATTGTATTTTGCAGCTCCAAGGCCTTCATATAGCCTGTCCGCACAAGGAGTGCGTCGTATATGTCGGAAACTCTGAGGTTTGCCCTCTCCTCGTGGTACTCGCTTATGGCCTCGACCATCTCGCCTACGCTCGCTACGGCCTTCCCCGGAAGTCCCGCGCGGATTTCTGGATCGCAGAGCACCGAAAAAAGACTCTCGCCTCTGACATTTGCCAGCGTTTGCAGCTTTTCCAGGGTTTTTTCACCTATGCCGCGCTTCGGTTCATTTATGATGCGAGTGAGAGCGAGGTCGTCAGCCGGATTTTGCACCAGTCTCATGTAGGCCACGATATCCTTGATTTCCTTGCGGTCGTAGTAGCGCACGCCGCCCATCACGCGGTAGGAAATGCCCGCCGCGGAAAAGGCTTCTTCGAAGTTTCGCGACTGGGCGTTTGTACGGTAGAGCACGGCAAAGTCCTTGTATCGGTATTTTTTTTCGGCTGTCAAAGCTCCGGCTGTCAGGCTTCCACCCGCAAGCCCGGCGGCCGCTGCTGATTCGGCCTTTTGCTGATCCCCCGCAGTTTCCGCAGTCTCTGAAGCACCCTCATGGAGCCGCTCTATCTCGCGTGCCACAAAGCGCGCCTCCTCCTTCTCATTTCCGACGCGAAAATACTTTATCTTTTCGCCGGCATCCTTGGAGGTCCAAAGCTCCTTGTCCTTTCGCCCGCGATTGTGCCTTATCACCGAATGTGCCGCCGCCAGAATATTGCCATAAGAACGATAATTCTGCTCAAGCTTTATGACGCGCGTCCCGGGAAAATCTTTCTCAAAATCCAAAATATTCCTGATATCCGCGCCACGCCACTGATAAATGCACTGGTCGTCGTCGCCCACAACGCAAATATTCTTGCTCTCCTCGGCCAGCATCTTCACGAAGCGATACTGAATGTGGTTTGTGTCCTGATACTCGTCCACCATGATGTAGCGGAAACGGCGCTGGTATTGCAAGAGCACGTCTTCGTTGCGGTCAAAGAGTCGCACCGTGTTTAGCAGCAGGTCGTCGAAATCCATGGCGTTGTTTTTCTTGAGCGTCGTCTCATAAGCCTCGTAAAGCTCGGAAAGCGTCCTGTTCCTGTAAGTATCGCCCTCAATTCGCAAAAATCCCGCCGGGCTGAGCTCCTGCTCCTTGCAATGGCTGATTACTGAAAGCAGCTGCGTCGGCGTAAACATCTTCGGATCCAGGTTTTTGCCCTTTATGAGATTCCTCGCGACGGTTTTCTGGTCGGTAGGGTCGTAAACGGCGAAGTCCTTGTCGTAGCCGAGTCTGTCGGCGTGCGCGCGAAGTATCCTCAGGCAGGCCGAATGAAAGGTGAGCAGCCACATATTTACACTGCCGCCCAAAAGCTGTTCCACACGGTCGCGCATTTCACGAGCTGCCTTGTTTGTAAAGGTAACGGCGAGGATGTTCCACGGTTCCACGCCCTCCTCCAGGATGAGCCTTGCTATTCGGCAGGTCATCGTGCTGGTCTTGCCGCTGCCTGCGCCCGCCAAAATGAGCAGCGGTCCTTCCGTATGCAGCGCCGCCTCCTTCTGCTTGTCGTTGAGTTTGTCCAGATAATTTGTGCTGTATGCCATCTATTTCTCCTTATTTTTCAAAGCCTCATTCTCCAAAGCAGCCTTTGCCATAAATATCGCAATCAGGGTCTTTGCGTCGTCTATCTCGCCATTTACAGCCATTTCATAGAGCTCCTCAAGCGGAATCTCTACATTGTCGATGGCCTCATTTTCGTCAAAATCCGTCTCGCCAGGCGTAAGTCCCGTGCAAAGGTAGAGCGTGAGCACCTCCTCGGAATATCCCACAGACGAATAAAATGAGCACAGCCTTTTCACATTTTCAGCCGTATATCCCGTCTCCTCCTTAAGCTCGCGCTTTGCGGCCTCAAGCGGGTCCTCGCCCTTTTCAAGCTTTCCCGCAGGCGCCTCAAGCATCACCTTGCCCGCAGGCTTTCTGAATTGCTTCACCATGAGCATTTTTCCGTCCGCGGTAACTGCGGCCATTGTCGCGCCGCCGCTATGCTCTACGATTTCGCGATAGGAGGTGCTCTCGCCTATGACGCTCACCTTGTCTTTTCTCAAATTCAATATCCTGCCTTCATATATTCTCTCTGTAGATAATGTTTTTTCTTCGTAAGTCATTTTTTTATTCCCTTCTTTGAATCGAGCTTTTATTTCTTTGAATTCTACTTTCTTTGATTCTTTGAATGGCCCGGTTTTATTACCTTCATTAAATGGCCCGGTTTTATTACCTTCATTGAATGGTCCGGCTCCATATCTATTTTACACTATTTCCAGGCTAAATTATAGTCAATCACAGAGACTTTTCACATTTTATTCACAACCTCATCACTTTTTTTGATTTTTTTGACATTTACACTTGCAATTTTACGCTGTATTGGGTATAATTTGATTGTGGTTATCCCCCTGATAACCTCATTAATCTCTAATCCCAATACCCCTTTTGAACAAAACAGACTGCACCCCTGCGGTCTGTTTTGTTTATGCATGCTTTTTCAACAAAAATTATTGTAGAAAAGCAGCTAAAATCGAGAAATCTACAATAAATTTGAAAACGAAAAATCTATATATTGACATTTTGACATAATTATGGTTGGAGTTACATATAATGTATTGCATATAATTACAATTATGTAAAGTTATAGGTCGTATTTTCCAGTTTGTGAGGTATATAGACGCATCTACTTTAAAATTTATTGTAGATTTTAGCCGAAAAAGCGAAAATCTACAATAAATCCTCAAATAAGAGAAAGCTGCTTTCAAAAAGTATAGATAGCTATGGGAGAAGAGCCAAATTAGAAAAAGGAGCCGATACATGCTTAGAATAGAAAAAGAATACAACGCCAAGCCATACACCTCCAAAGCCTTTGAGCTCTACTTCGGCGGACTTTCGCTTGGCGTGCTCGACATCGAAACCACCGGCCTCTCGCCGGAACGCGCAAAATTCATACTGGGCGGCCTTGCCACCTACGACAGCTCAAAAGGAAGCATGCGGCTTCTCCAGCTCTTTGCCGAAAACAAAGATGAGGAAGCCCTCCTTTTGAAGGAATACATCGAAGAACTCTCAAAACTTGACATCCTCCTCACATACAACGGCAAGCACTTTGACATAAGCTTCCTGCGCCGCAGACTTGCCCTCACAGGGCTCGATTTTAAGGAAATCACAGGCTTTTTGGACTTTCCTTATAATCTGGACCTCTACCTCGTTTTAAACGGCTATTCTCCGCTCAGAAAGCTTCTGCCGAATCTGAAGCAAAAAAGTGTAGAGGACTTCATGGGGCTATGGAGCTTTCGCGACGACGAAATTTCCGGAGGCGAAAGCGTAGAACTGTATAACCGCTATCTCGCCTGCAAAGCGCGCGAAAAAGACAGCAAGGAGGCAGAAAAGCTTCTGCAGACAATTCTCCTTCACAATGCGGATGACGTCCTGCAGCTTGGCAGGCTTGCAAAGGTGTTGGAAAAAACAGATTTTCATAAAGCAATGCACAAGCTGGGCTTTCCGGCCGGCAAAAATGCGGAGCTTCTGGTCACCGGCATAGAATTTGGCCGCGACTTTCTTAGAATATCGGGCAAGCAAAGGAAAAATCCAAAGGACTATATAGCCTATCCCGAAAGCGGCAGAGAATACCTCCTCACCTTCGACAGCTTTTCAGGAGATTTTGAGGTAAGGCTGCCACTGCGCAGAGAAGCAGGCCTTGCCTTTGTAGATCTCACAAGGCTTTGCGGAAACGGCGAGGTTTCTCCTAATGAGGCGGAAGCGGCGCAAAACGCCTGGGCTGCGCTCAAGCGCTACCCGACCTGCCAAAGCGGATTTCTGGTACTCCAGCAAGCCGGCGAAACAAACTACTTAGAAACAAATCACTTGGTAAAACTTTTTTTAAATAGAGATGACCTGGCATAGCAGTCAAACTATTTTTGACTGCAAACTATTTTTGAATGCACTTATATAATTCATCAGCTGACGGCGGCGCTATATCGATGCTTTGCCCGTCCGCTGAGATGATTTTCAGACCATTTTCCTTTGGCGCGGTGACTCCGATTTTTGTGATTTTTACTCCGGCGCCTTCCACTGCAGCGCAGAGCTCAGCCTCCTTATCATGCGGAGCTACGATAAGCATACAGCCGCTTGAAATGAGTCTGAGATAATTTATATCAAAATGAGCGCAGATTTTTTTTGTAACATCCAGCACAGGAATGCTTTCTTCAAATATCTCACAGCCAAGTCCCGCGATATTGCAAACCTCCCATACAGCGCCGAGTATGCCGCCTTCTGTAATGTCATGCATACCATGCGTACCGATTTTTCCGGCAGCCACGCCTTCCTTTACCACGCTTACTTCATCAAGCAACTTGTGCGCAAAGGCCAGCTCTGACGGGCCAAGTATGCCTTCCAGTCTTTCCGCAAAATCGCCGGCGAGAATTCCTGTACCTTCTATGCCTGCATATTTTGTCATATATATCCCGTCGCCGGCTTCCGCTGTCTGGGCTGACTGTGACCGGCCAGCCGCCGCCCTGCCTATGGCAGTCGAAATTATGACGGGCTTTGAAACTACCGGCGTGACCTCTGTATGCCCGCCGATAATTTCGACGCAGCAGCGCGCTGCTGCGGCGGCGGCATCTTGCATTATCGAAGCGACCTGTTCCTCAGTCGTACCTACAGGCAGCATAACCACAAGCATAAGCCCCAGTGGCTCCACACCGTTTGACGCTATATCATTGCAGGAGATATGTATCGCAAGCCGCCCTATATCCTTTACAGAAGCGGTGATCGGATCTGTAGACATCACACAGTCGTAAGCACCAAAATCCACAACCGCGCAATCCTCACCGATACCCGGCTTCACCTTTACCTCAGATCTTTTGTAGATAATATTTTTAAATATAACCCTCTCCAAGACATCACTGTCAAGTTTTCCAACATTTAGTACTTTTCCCATTCTAATTCCTTTTATATAATCTCATAATGTCAAAAAATAATCAAAGAAATCCCAAATCATAGCCTTCATCTGACGAAAACCGATAATTTCTTGTCATCGCTCCTATCGCGCTACCTAGCGCTCTCCAGCAGTCCACGCGCCGTATTTGCCGTATTCACAAGGCGCACGAGAAGATCCGCCAGCAGGTTTTCGCCATTTGTACGGCCCTGTGATGCGGAAACGGCCGCAGCCACCGCGCGTGAAGAATCGAGCTTTCCATAGCCACTGTCCTTATCGCGTCCTTCTGCCATCACATCTATGCAGCTTTCGGAAAGTATCGCGCGGACATCCGCAGGCGTAAGAGTTGGACATTCTGTCAGCATTGAGGCTACCACACCGGAGACAAGAGCCGTAGAATACGATGTACCGCTCAAAAGCTTTGTCTTCTTGCCTACAAGATTTGTAGCTGTCGTAAGCTTATATCCATCCGCGAGTAAAAACACAGCATCACCGCGCTGCGAAAAATCCGCTGCCGTATCGCCATTTGCCGAGCCCACTCCTATTACAGTAGGATACGAAGCCGGATAATATGCGGCCTCCGGCATATTCAGATTGTCATTTCCGACAGAGGAAACTACGACGACGCCCTTGCTCTCCGCATATTCCACCGCGGCGCGCAATTCCTCGCTGTCCATAGAGAAGCCTATGCTCATATTTATCACGCGGCAGCCATAAATGTCTATCGCGTCGCGGACTGCCTCTGCAACCATAGCGCTGTCACCATGCTTTGCCACACCTGAAATATATGTGTCGTACACGACAAGCGGCACAATCGTCGCTGAGCTGCAGCTGCCCTCTATTCCAAGCGTCTCAGAGCCCAAGACAAGGCTTGCCGTAGCCGTGCCGTGACCGACTCTGTCCTTTGTATTATTTTGCGGAAATACGTAGTTTTGTCCGCTTTCAACCTGCGCGGCATCGAGGTAAAGTGTGGATACACCCGTGTCCAGAAAAGCGACGCGCACGGAGCTTGCAGCTGCTGAATTTGCGGAGCCGGCTGCTGTGGTATTTACATTCTCTCCCGCATATGCCGCAGCCGGCGATATGAAAAGTAATATCATAAATATCAATGCAATACTTAAGAATCTTCCACTACCCATGCCCTTTTCCTTTCCGTAAATTTTTATAATTTGATTTCAGTGCCGCAAATTTATCAACTTGCGGCACCGAAATTTTCCTAGTATTTTATTATCTGTAAAAGTATACCCTAGCAAATCCTAGGAAGGCCTTCGCCGTAGAGCATGTCCACAACACGCTTTCCACCTATGCGGGTCTTCATAGAGACACCGCTGCCTTCTGTCACATGACCGATAATCTCCGCATTTTTGCCATGCTCCGTGCCTCTCAGGAGCGCAAGCGCCGTTTCCGCCTCTGCTCCCGGCACAATGACAACCATCTTGCCTTCATTTCCCATATACAGCGGGTCAAGGCCGAGAATGTCGCTGAAGCCTCTCACCTCGTCATTTACAGGAATCGCGCCTTCCATAAGCTCTATAGCGCAATTTGAGCTGTTTGCGAGCTCGTTCAAAATCGTGCCCAGACCGCCTCTTGTGACATCGCGCATGGTCTTCACATTTATCTTATTGTCAAAGAGCGCATCTGTGATGTCCTTCAAAACGCCGCAATCGCTCGCTATATTGTTCTCGATATTCATTCTGGCACTGAGTATGCACGCGTGATGATCGCCCAAGGTACCGGAGAGGATTACGGTATCGCCCGGCCTGCAGTTCGCGGCGCTTACATTTCTTTCGTTCGGGACGATGCCAAGGCCGGAGGTGTTTATATAGAGTCCGCCGTGGCCCTCGACTACCTTGGTATCACCGGCTACAATCCTGACACCGGCAATTTCCGCAGTATGCGCCATAGAAGCTACTATCTCCTCTAAAAGCGCGATATCGAGGCCTTCTTCGAGGATGAAGCCACAGGCTATGTACTTCGGAACCGCGCCCATCATCAAAAGGTCATTTACCGTACCGCAAATTGAGAGCTTTCCGATGTCTCCGCCCTTGAACTTTAGCGGAGTCACGACAAAGGAGTCGGTGCTGTAGGCCACCTTGCCATTCAGCTCCAGTACCGCGCCATCCTCCATTTTGTCCAGGATGTCATTTTTGAAATATTTTCCGAATATGCGGCTCATGAGCTCGGCTGAGGTCTTGCCTCCCGCTCCGTGCGCCATTACTATTTTTTCCATTCTACTCACCTGTATTTGTTATCATACTATACTTTTTAAAACTCTACCTCGCTCTATACCATATCCCGCAGCTGCCCTCGGCCGACACCATACACGGTCCGTAAGGCTTAGTCGGCGTGCAGCCCGTCCCAAACATAGGACATTCATTTGGATTTATACGTCCCACAATCACATCCCCACAGCGGCAATGCGCAGGAAGCTCCATATCTCTGTCGAGGCCGAAGCTTCCACCATCGTACTGCTTGTACTCCGGTCTGAGATAAAGTCCCGAATCCTCTATTGTGCCCAGACCTCTCCAGGTCGCCGCACCCGGCGCAAAATATTTGCTTGTAATCGCCTGAGCCTTTGCGTTTCCGTCATCGCGCACAGCATTTTTGTAGAGATTTCTCACATCTCCCTGTCCGTGCTCTATCTGCCTTACGATGTCATAGATGACGGCCAGAATATGCTCGGCCTCAAAGCCTGCCACTACAAAAGGCTTGCCGTATTTTACCGCAAGCTCCTCATATATGTGGCTTCCGATTATAACGCTCACATGACCCGGACAGATGAAGCCGTCTATGCTTTCTTCGTTTTCGCAGATCCAGCGAAGCGCGGGTATTACGGTCTTGAGCGCGGTAACGAGGCGAAGATTTGTGATTCCGCGCTGCGCCGCTTCTTCAAGGGCAAGCGCGTAGGCAGGCACCGTAGTCTCAAAGCCTACGGCTGCTATTACATGGATGATATCCGGCTCCTTTTCAGCCTTGTCCACGGCATCAAAAGGCGAGTACATCATCTCAACATGAGCGCCTCTCCCCTTCATATCAGCAAGGGAGCCATCCGTACCCGGCACCTTTATCATATCGCCAAAGGTATATACCTTATATCCGTCCTTCAGAGCGTATTCCGATATTTTATCTATATAGGCCGTGGGTGTCACGCATACAGGACAGCCCGGACCTGAAATAAGCTTTATTTTCGGCGATATCAGCGAGCGTATGCCGCTTTTGAAGATGCTCGCGGTATGTGTGCCGCAGACCTCCATAAGCTTGAGCTCGCGTCCGTCATATTCACTCAGATATTTTACTATTTTTTCTATATCCATTACTTTGCCTCTTCCAATTCTTCAAGTTCTTCGAAGAGGGAGATGATTTCCTTTGCTCTGTCCTCATTCATCACCTCTATGGCGCAACCCGCGTGCACAAGGACATAATCCCCTACCTTCGGATCCACCACTCCTACATTTACAGGCACAAGATTTCCCTTAAAATCCACCTGCGCCCTCATTCCGTCTATCGACGTCACCCTCCCGGGTATAGCTACACACATATGTAAAATTCTCCCATCTGCCGTGCATCCGCTCCCCGCCTGATATCCGGCCGCAAAAAGCTCGCATGGCAAAATATCTATTAAAAATTTTTATCCAACCCAAGAGCTGCCAATCCATAGAATACCGTCCGGCTGCCCTCATCAAGCTGTCCGAAAACTCGATTCTACTCCGCCTCAGGCTCCGGCAGCTTGCACACATCTACCCACTCCAGGGAATTCGAATACTTGTGAAGATCCTCCGGTGTAAATTCTATCGCGCTATTTGCACTGCCGCAGGCCGGAAATACCGTCTCAAAGCGCCTGAGTGAAACATCGCTATATACCTTTACATCGTCCCTTTCAATCGCGAAGGCGCATACTCCACCGATTGCGTGTCCCGTATACTCTATAACCTCATCCGGCGAGAGCATCTTTGCCTTAAAGTGGAAGAAATCCTTGAATTTTCTATTGTCTATCCTCGCATCTCCGGCGGCCTCGATAAGCACGCAGCCGTCAGGACTCTTGAAAGACAAGGTCTTGCATATCCTCGCACCCTCCACACCGAGAGCGTGAGCCGCAAGCTCAACCGTAGCACTGGACTCGTCAAATTCCATGATCTTATCCTCAAGCCCAAATTGCTTGAAATATTCTCTTACTTTTTCTATAGCCATAATTTTCCCTCTCCGTTTTCCTTATTTTCCCCGGCTCCTCGCCAGCTTTTTCTGCACCGCGACAAAGTTTTGCCCAAGCGCTATGCCGCCGTCATTCGGACTGACGGACACATTGTAAAAGACCTCAAAGCCCGCCTCCCGCAGAAGCCTGAGCGTAGTCTCTGTAAGTATTTTATTTTGAAATACGCCGCCTGTCAAGGCCACTTTCGTGACACCGCGTCCGCTTCCGTCCCTTGCGCCCGGATTTTTTTCGCCCATGCTGCCCTCGCGCACAGAAAGGCAGGTCTTCAAAATCATATCCGCGACATTCATGTGAAATTCCAGAGCAAGATCATCGGCCTTGCACACCCCGGGCGATTTTTGAGCTCTGGCAGCAGCGTCCTCAAGCATAATGGCGCATTGCCCCTCGTAATCGTTGTAATCCTTTATTCCGAGGAGTGCGGAAACGGCGTCGAAGAGCCGTCCCATCGAGGAGCTCGTGAGCGCGTTTATATTGCAATCAAGCGCCGCGTTTACAGTGGTTCTGCGCATATCGGCTTCCTTCGAGCCTCCTCCAAAGCCACTTTCAAGCGCGTATTCCATAATATGTGTAAGATCAGGCGCGATCTCAAAGCCCTGAGAGCTTGAGATTTTTTCGGCAGCCTCCGCCGTTTCCGCGCCATAAGCATGCTCCCAGGCGTAGAGATAGCAAAGTCCCGACTTCCAGGCCTCCTTCATAGAGGAATCGCCTCCGAGCATCTTCACATATTTGAGATGAGCCATGCGTTCAAACTCGCCGCCCTCGCAGAGGAGGAATTCGCCGCCCCAAATAGCGCCATCCGTGCCATAGCCCGTGCCATCCATGCTGACACCTATCACAGGCTCTGTGAGATGATGCTCCGCCATTACAGAGGCCACATGCGCGTGATGATGCTGCACCTTTACAAGCTCGACATCGCGGCCTTGCTGCGCGGCATGCTTTACATATTCTTCCGCAAAGCGTGTAGTTCGATAGAGAGGATGCATATCGCAGGCTACAAGCTGCGGCTCTATTTTGAAAAATTTTGACATCCGCTCAACATTTTCGCCATATATCCTGTAATTTTCCTCGCTGTCCAGGTCGCCAAAATACTGGCTCACGTAGGAAAAGGTGTTTTTTGAAAGGGCAAAGGAATTTTTGAGCTGTCCGCCCGTCGCAAGCACCATGAGAGGCTGACCGCATTCTATATAAAGCGGAACCGGCGCATAGCCCTTCGAACGCCTTATCATCTGCGGCTGTCCGTCAATCACGCGCACCACGGAATCATCCACCCTGAGGCGGATATCACGCTCGTTGTAAAATACGGCGGCGACCAGCCCCTGCTGACTTTCCATAAATTCCAGCATTGCCCTGTCATCCTTTATGATAGGCATGTCTGAAAGATTTGCGCTGGTCACTATGAGCGGCCGCTCGCAAAGGTGAAGCAGCATATATTGCAAGCCCATGCTCGGCAAAAACGAACCTATAAACCGGCTCTTTTCAAATTCCGCCGCCGTGTGAGGAACTTCCGTTTTCCAAGCTCCGCCGCCTTGCCCTTGGGAATCTATCTCTCCGGCGCAGCAGTTTTGTGCATTAGAATCCGTTTTCCAAGCTCCGCCGCCTTGTCCTTGGGAATCCGCCTCCCAGGCACTGCCATTTTTACCAATTTTAGAAACAATTTTCTCTATTTCCCTAATAGGTCTGTGCTCCAAAAGAAGTATCGGCTTTGCGGAGGATATGAGCAGCTTTTCCTCCACCTCGTCCACATAGCAATACTCCTTTATCTGCTCCATGTCCCGAAACATCACAGCAAAGGGCTTCTGCTCCCTGTTTTTTATCTCTCTGAGCCGAGCAACAGCCCTTTCGCTTGTCGGGTCGCAGACGAGATTATATCCGCCCACGCCCTTTACGGCTATGACCTCGCCGGCATCTAAAAGCCGCTTCGCCTCCGCAAGATGCACTAGCACCTGCGAATCTATTTTTTTCCTCATCGTCTCTGCGGAAACGGCGTCGTTTATCGCGAATTTTCCGTCTCCCGCGCCGCCGAATGCCCAGAAACGAGTCTCCTGCAGGGCCTGCGCAGTTTCCGCGGCAAACTCAGCACCTTTTTCGTCAGCGGAAGCCGAAAGCCCTTCCAAGAACCCGGCTGAAGGCAATTCACTGCTTTTCTCGGTTGTATTACCATAAAACACAGACTTTACCACCGGGCCGCAATCATGGCAGGAAATCGTCTGCGCGTGATAACGCCTGTTTTTCCTGTCGGTGTATTGAGAATTGCAATAATCGCACATCGGCCAGTCTATCATAGCCGTCGTATCGCGATCATAGGGAATTTTATCCATTATTGTATATCGCGGGCCGCATATCATGCACGAAATAAAAGGATGCATATAGCGCGGATTTTGGGGATCGCGAAGCTCCGCAAGGCAGTCCGGACAGATTGAAAGGTCAGCCGGTATCATCGCAGCCTCGTCGCCGCCGTCTTGGCTATCAAGTATTGTGAAGCTGTCGAAGTCTCTGAATTCAAGGCGCATGCGCTTCATGTGGACGATTTCGGCCGGAAGAGGCTTCTCCTTTTGAAGGGCTTCGAGGAAACTTTCTATTCTCTCCGCGGTATCCGTGAGCACGATATCCACCAGACCGCCGATGTTGAGCACCTCGCCCTTCATGCCCATGCGATCCGCAAGCTTTGCCACAAAGGGGCGAAAGCCCACGCCTTGTACTATGCCCCAAAGCTTTATTTTTTCGCTTATAAGTTCTTTCATTACATTCTCCGATACTTTTATGAAGAGCTGCGCTTATATCACATAGGGCTACTATTTTTTGCTTGCGGCTTTTTCCCTCGCCTTGTCCTCAAGCCAGGCCGCGACCTCGGCGTAGCCTTCGCCGGTCTTTCCGGATACCTTAAATACCGGCACGGTCTTGTTCAATGCTCTTACGCCCTTCATGAAGAATTCTTCGTCAAAGTCAAGGTAAGGAATGAGATCTACTTTGTTGAGTATGATTATGTCTGCTTTTTCAAAGGCAAGCGGGTATTTATAAGGCTTGTCGCTGCCCTCTGTCACTGTCGAGATGAGCATTTTCACATGCTCGCCTATGCTGAATTCTGCCGGGCAGACAAGATTTCCTATATTTTCAATAAAAAGTATGCCCTTTTCGTTGAAATCGATATTTTGTACCATGTTGTGAATCATAGGCGCATCCAGATGGCAGGCTCCGAAGGTATTTATCTGGAAGGTCTTTACTCCCAGGCCGCGCAAAGTCTGCGTATCGAGATCAGATTCGATGTCACCTTCTATTACATAAGGCTTGCATTCCTTGAGGTTTGCGATTATGTTGCGCAGGCTCGTAGTCTTGCCCACGCCAGGTGCGCCCATTTCGTTTACGACTAAAATGCCGCGCTCCGTCAGATCCTCATTTATGTGCTCGGCGATATGGTCATTTTCGTCAAGTATGTTTTCCATTACATTTACTTTTCTTACGTCATGCATGATTATGTGTTCCTTTCTTACTGTATATAGCGTTGAATTGCGGCTGCTCGACATCACTCTACTTCTATCTCTTTTATATAAAATTCCTTGCCTATTTCCGTCGGTTCTCCGTCTGTACCGCACTTCGGGCAGGCAAATGACATAGGCGGCCTGTGAAAAAGTTCACCACAGGCAGGACATCTCAGCTTTGGTTTTACCCTCTCCATCTCAATCTCCGCGCCTTCACACAGAGTGCCCTCTGAAATTATATCAAAATACATATGTATTGAATCCATCACAAGCCCGGAATAGTCGCCTACTACAAGGCTCACCTTTCTTACCTTCCCAGCGCCTGCCTCCTTGCAGTGCTTTTCAGCTATTTTTACAATCTGTTCTGTAATCGGATATTCGTGCATATTGTCCTCTCTATCGTTTTTACTTTCCACATATGTTATATGTTGTATGTTCATAAAAAAACAGGAGCATTTGTTCTGTATAATGCTCCCAAATTTTTTCTCTCACCTATTTAATTATACCTTAATCATATTAAAAATCAATAATTTTTTAACATTCTTTTGTAAGCTTCATGGCGCTCAGCTCTCTAAGTCATTTCCGCAAGCTTTTTTATTAAGGACTGCTTTGCATAAAAAAAAGAGCATCCATAAAGTCAAAGCACTTGTGAATACTCTTATTGGAGCGGAAGACGAGATTCGAACTCGCGACCCTCGCCTTGGCAAGGCGATGCTC
>CAVHIG010000008.1:0-42794 GCA_963636105.1 Anaerovoracaceae bacterium | reverse complement strand
GGTGTAGGCCGAGCCTCCAAAGACAGCTTTAGCCCCAAAGCTTCAAAGGTAGTTTTTAAATGTATACCTTTTCAAATCATAGCACCCGATAAATGCCCCAAATAGAAAAAATGGGGCTTATTTTTTGCGTGGAAGTGTGGTAGAATGGATTGGCAAGCAAAAGTTATACCAAATAGAGCCACTATGATTCATTAGTTTCGGACAAGATGATTCATTGGTTTAGGACAAGATGATTCATTGACTTCGGACAGGACATAGAACGCATGGTTTGTATGGATTGCGACAGAAAGGAAGGCAGAGATGAAGCTGGGATTTGATTTGACAATAGAACAGACGCAAAAGCTTGTAATGACGCCGGAATTGATACAAGCGATAAAAATATTGCAATTCAATACCCAGGAGCTTTCATCCTACGTCCAAGAGCAGCTTTTGACAAATCCTGTCCTTGAAACAAGCTCGCAGAGCGCTTCAGGTATGAGTGAGAGCGGCTCATCAGACGATTCTTATTCTGATATGGGTGGACGCACGGACAGCCGCACAAAGGATACAGACAGCAGCGAGAGTTCTGGAAATCACGAGGGACTTTCGGAATTTGATTGGCGCGAGCAGATAAAGGAGAGCCGAAGCTACGACGATATAAGCTACAGACAGTGGGAGTACGACAAAAATGACAAGAAGACAAGCTTTGAGCAATATACTTCAAGCGAGTCTACACTTGTGGATCATCTGCTCTTTCAGCTGCAATTTGCGCCGCTTTCAGAGGCTCAGCAGAAGATGGGCGCGTTTATCATAGAATCCCTCGACGACAATGGCTATATGACGCTTACTCCTGAAGAGATAGCAAAGCGCTTCAATACAAGTGAAGACAAGGTCAGCGAGGTCTTAGAAGAGATTCAGGGCTTTGAACCTTATGGTGTAGCAGCTCAAAATCTAAGGGAATGCCTGCGGATTCAGCTACTGCATATGGACATCGACAGCAAAATCGCAAATTTAGCTGAGGATATAATCGTATCACATCTTGAAGACATCGCCTCAAACAGGCTCTCGCAAATCGCAAAGGCGCTCAATACCAGCGTGCAAAGGGTACAGGAGGCAGGCGATCTTATAAAAAGACTGGAGCCAAAGCCCGGGAGGCAGTTTGCGTCCCAGACCGCTACAAGATACATAGTACCTGATGTTTTGGTCGAAAAAATAGATGGCGAATATGTCATTACAATAAATGACAATAGCACGCCTCATTTGATGATAAGTTCTTATTATGAAAGATTGCTTTCAAATGCCGAAAGCGATCCCGATCTTGCAAAATATCTCTCATCGAGAATAAATTCCGCGATGTGGCTCATAAAGAGTATAGAGCAGCGTAAGCAGACTATTACCAGTGTGGTAACTGCGGTGGTCAACTACCAAAGGGAGTTTTTCGAAAAAGGCCCAAAGTACCTGCGCACCATGACGCTCAAGCAAATTGCGGAGGAAGTGGGCATACACGAATCTACGGTCAGCCGTTCCGTCAATGGCAAATACATGCAATCCCCACGCGGGCTATTTGAAATAAAATATTTCTTCACCAGCGGTGTAGCCGCGGCTGGTGGCGAGGGCGTCTCCTCGAAAAGCATCAAGACCCTGATAAAGGAAATGGTGGAGACTGAGGATGAAAAGCATCCTTTGAGCGACCAGGAGATGGCAAATATACTCAAAGAAAAAGACATCGACATTTCAAGACGTACAATAGCAAAATACCGCGATGAACTTGGAATATTATCCTCTTCAAAGCGAAAGAGGTTTTAATATTATATAAAATTTCTATTATTTACTTAAAGGTTAGGAGGAAAAGTAAAAATGGCAATTAAATTAGGTATTAGCGGATTTGGAAGAATAAGCAGAGTTGTAATCCGCGCTGCAATGGACCATGAGGATATCGATATATGCGGTATCAATGTCCGCAATGCCAATTTCGAGTACATGGCATACATGCTCAGATATGATAGCGTATTCGGAAGATTCCCGGGAGAACTCGGCTATGACGATGAAGGTCTCATCATCAATGGCAAGAAGATTCCTGTATTCAGTGAGGAAGACGCGGAGAAGATTCCTTGGTCAAAGTGCGGTGCGGAGTACATAATCGAAGGTACAGGCGCATACGTAACTACAGAAAAGGCTATGGCACATATAAGAGCCGGCGCAAAGAAGGTAATCATCTCAGCTCCCGCAAAGGATAAGGAGACACCTACATTCGTAATGGGCGTAAATCACAACAGCTATACAAAGGACATGACAATCGTATCAAACGCGTCTTGCACCACAAATTGCCTCGCGCCTATCGTAAAGGTACTCGAGGACAACTTCGGAATCGAGCACGGTCTCATGTCCACTATCCATGCTGCTACCGCAAAGCAGAAGGTTGTAGACGCACGTTCGCTCAAAGACTGGAGAACAGGCAGATCAGCATTCGGCAATATCATCCCGTCCACAACAGGCGCCGCAAAGGCAGTAGGCCTTGTAATCCCTTCAATGCAGGGCAAGATGACAGGCATATCCTACAGAGTACCTGTAGCTGACGTATCTGTTATCGACCTCAATGTACTTCTGAAGAAGGAGACTACTTATGCCGAGATCTGCGAAAAGATGAAGGAAGCATCCGAGACCTACATGAAGGGTGTACTCGAATATGTAGACGATGAAGTAGTATCATCAGACTTCATAGGCGATCCTTGCACTTCAATCTTTGACGCAAGAGAAGGACTTTCCGTAAACGAAAAGCTCTTCAAGGTAATCGCTTTCTATGACAATGAATACGGTTATTCCACAAAGCTTTTGGAGCTTGCAAGACACATGCACGCGGTAGACAACGGCGAGTGCTAAGAGTGCCAGAGGCTTGTCTATAAATAACAATATATAACTAGGGGGAAGCTCAAAATGAAGAAAACGATCAAAGACATAAACGTAAACGGCAAGCGCTGCCTTATAAGGTGCGATTTCAATGTACCGCTCAAGGATGGCGTGATTACCGACGATACCAGAATAAAGGCAGCGCTGCCTACTATAAATTATCTTATAGAAAACGGTGCAAAGCTTATATTGATGTCCCATCTTGGAAGACCTGAGGGTGAGCCAAATATGAAATATACGCTCGCGCCTGTGGCAAAGAGATTGGAGGAGCTTCTCGGAAAGAAGGTAAATTTTGTAAGCGCGCCTACGGTTGTCTCTGAAGCGGTAACGGCGTCGGTCTCCGCTCTCAAGGATGGAGACGTGATGCTTCTTGAGAATGTAAGATTCAGGAAAGAAGAGACCAAGAACGGAGCGGACTTTTCGAAGGAGCTCGCGCAGCTTGGCGATATCTTCGTAAACGACGCCTTTGGCACGGCACACAGAGCGCATAGCTCAACCGCCGGCGTTGCCGCATACCTGCCTGCAGTATCCGGATTCTTGATTGAAAAGGAAGTAAAATTCCTCGGAAACGCCGTAGAGAACCCTGCAAGGCCTTTTGTCGCCATCATGGGCGGAGCAAAGGTAGGAGACAAGATCGGTGTGATAGAAAACCTCTTGAAGAAGGTGGATGTCCTCATCATAGGCGGCGGAATGTCTTATACATTCTTCAAGTCGCAGGGTCTTGAGATAGGTACATCCATACTCGATGCGGAGAGCGTAGGTCTTGCGAGTGAGCTTTTGAAGAAGGCAGAGGCAGCTGGCGTAAAGCTTCTGCTTCCTGTCGACGTAAAGGCTGCAAAGGAATTTTCAAACGACGCTGAGAGCGCTTACTTTGACAAGGATAAGATTCCTGCTGACATGATGGGCATGGATATAGGTCCGAAGACAGTCGCTCTCTACGCGGAGGAGATCGCAAAGGCAAAGACCATCGTATGGAACGGTCCGATGGGCGTATTTGAGATGGAAAACTTTGCAGAGGGCACGAAAAAGATAGCTGAGGCTCTTGCAGGCTCGGATGCCGTGACGGTGATAGGCGGAGGAGATTCAGCGGCTGCTGTAGAGCAATTTGGCCTTGCGGATAAGATGACGCACATATCCACAGGAGGCGGCGCGTCCCTCGAATTCCTTGAGGGTAAGGTGCTTCCTGGCGTAGCCTGCCTGCAGGACGCGTAGGCTGAAACTGCCCGGGCTACGGGCTGATTTTTCTGAGCTTCTATAGCTTGAGTGCTTGAGTAAAAAAGAAAAGAGCGCATTCCTTGCATGACCTGCCTGGGATGCGCTTTTTGTTTTTTTTGATAATTAAATGAGGGAGTTTTGAGAGAATATATTCTGAAAATTCGCACTTTAGAAGGCTAAAGTTTCGTAAAAGTATCACTTTTTATGGAATTTTCCGAAAATTTTATAAAGTCGAAATAGACTGCGGTCTAAAAATGCCGCTTTTTTTCGCGGAATGAAACTGTTCTGCTGTGTTTTTTCTTTTGAGGAAAAGCGCATATGTTTGCCGAAAGCCGGTTTTGGGATTATTATATGTGTAAACCAGCTGGAAAATGGTAATACGGATCGACTGATAATACTTTCAAACACGGATGATCCAATTAGGGGTAAGATTTATCAATAATTTTTAATCAAGGAATTATAAAAGATACCGGAGAACAGAAAGGAAGTGCGAGTATGGCAAAGGGAAGACTGGTTTTCAGATCTGACAGATGTAAGGGATGCGAGCTTTGCGTGTCGGTATGTCCAAAGCAGATACTGAAGCTGGATGAAGAAAACGTAAACGTAAAGGGTTATCATCCTGTAACGGTGACAGATGAGAACGAATGCATAGGTTGCGCAAGCTGCGCCCTCATGTGTCCGGACGGCATCATCAACGTTTATGCGGAATAGGAGGACGTAAAAATGGCAGATAAAAAAGAGAAAAAACTTATGAAAGGAAATGAGGCCTTCGCGCAGGCTGCTATAAATGCAGGTTGCAGGTATTATTTTGGTTATCCTATCACGCCGCAGAACGAAGTGCCTGAATTCATGTCTCGTGAGCTTGCAAACTACGGTGGAGCTTTTATCCAGGCCGAGAGTGAGCTCGCAGCTATCAATATGGCTTACGGCGCATCTGCTGCAGGCGGAAGAGTACTTATCACTTCATCTTCTCCAGGAATCGCTCTTATGCAGGAAGGTATCTCCCTTCTTTCATCTGTACAGCTCCCTGTAGTAATTATAAACGTAATGCGTGGTGGCCCTGGAATCGGATCAATTCAGCCTGCACAGGCCGACTATGACCAGGTTACAAGAGGCGGCGGAAACGGCGACTATCACACTATCGTATATGCTCCATGTTCAATTCAGGAAGCTATGGATATGATCTACAAGGGCTTTGACATTGCTGAAGAATACAGAAACCCAGTTATCATCGCTGCTGACGGTATGCTCGGACAGATGATGGAGCCAGTAGCTGTACCTGAAGCAAAGGCAGCTCTTACAGAAGAAGAGATCGCTGTTCAGAAGCCATATGCTCTTACAGGACACAAGAACAAGAGAGAAAGAAATGCTATCAACTCCGTATGGCTCAAGCAGGAGCTTTTGGAAGACTACATCAACGAGTATTGGCCAAAGTTTGAAAAGGCTGAGAAAGAGCTTCCTGAGTGGGACAGCAAGGACGTTAAGGATGCAGAAGTTGTATTCGTAGCTTATGGTTCAACATCCAGAATCACACTCGAGGCTATGGATATACTTGCAAAGAAGGGCATCAAGACTGGTATAATCAGACCTAAGACTTTGTGGCCATTCCCTGTAGCAGCCTTTGATGAAATTGGCGACAGCACAAAGATGATAATCTCTGTAGAACTGTCACAGGGCCAGTTGATAAACGACGTAAAGCTTGCTGTAAGCGGAAAGTATCCTGTTGAACTCATAAACAGAGTCGGCGGTATGCTGCTTGATCCTGATGAAGTAGCCGAGAAGACTTTGAAGCTGCTTGGAAAGACTGCGGAGGTGAAATAAATGAAACCTATATTTGAATATACAAAAGGCATGCGCGAGACACCGCTTCACTATTGTCCAGGTTGTACTCACGGCATAGCACACAGATTGATCATGGAAGTACTCGAAGAGCGCGGTGACCTCGGAAACTGCATCGCAGTATCCCCTGTAGGCTGCTCAATCGTAGCTCACCAGTACATGAACGTAGATATGCTTGAATCTCCTCACGGAAGAGCACCAGCGGTAGCTTCCGGTATAAAGAGAGTTCATCCAAACGCAATGGTATTTACATACCAGGGCGATGGCGACCTTGCTTCCATCGGTACAGGCGAAATAATCCACGCTGCTGAGAGAGGCGAGAAGTTCTGCACATTCTTTATCAACAACGCTATATACGGCATGACAGGCGGCCAGATGGCTCCTACAACTCTTATCGGTCAGAAGGCTACTACTTGCGTAACAGGTAGAACAGTAGCACAGGCCGGAAAACCGCTCAGAATGGCTGAGATGATTTCAACTATAGAAGAGGCTGTATATGTAGAGAGAGTTACAGTTACTACACCTGCTGACATAAGAAAAGCAAAGAAGGCTATCGAAAGAGCATTCAAGGTACAGGAGATGAAGCTGGGCTTCGCTTTCGTAGAAATCCTTTCAACTTGCCCTACAAACTGGGGTCTTGCTCCTGTGGATGCTGTAAAGTGGCTCAGAGAGAACATGATGGAATATTATCCTGTACAGCAGTTTAAGTGTCCGGAGGAGGTAAAGTAAATGAGCGCAAAGAAAATTTTTATCGCCGGATTCGGCGGACAGGGAGTACTGCTTATAGGTCAGATGCTTTCCTATGCGGCAATGTATGAAGGAAAAGAAGTTACATGGATGCCATCATATGGTCCTGAAATGAGAGGAGGTACAGCAAACTGTACTGTATGCATTTCTGATGAGACAATAGCTTCCCCTATTATCACTTCATGTGACGTACTTATAACAATGAACGGACCTTCTCTTGACAAGTTCGAGAGCATGCTCGTACCTGGCGGAGACCTGTTCATAAACTCATCAGTTGTAAACCAGAAGGCTACAAGAGATGATATAAACGTTTACTATGTAGATTGCAACGCAATCGCAGAAGGTAAAGTTGGAAACGCAAAGACTGCAAACATGGTTATGCTCGGAGCTATCATCCGCAAGTCCGGAGTAGTTAGCCTGGATATCATGGATAAGGTATTTGAAAAGACTCTTAAGGGCGGCAAGGCAAAGCTGATACCTGCAAACAAAGAGGCACTTCTTTCTTGGGAAGAGTAAAATACAGTAGACAGCACTGATTGATTAGCAGAAACAACCGGGAGGCTCGGTTTCGGCAGCAAGGAGGAATGTATGAAGAGAATAACTCTGGTAGTGGGGCACTACGGTAGCGGCAAGACCGAGTTCTCGGTAAATCTGGCTATGGACACAGTAAAAAAGTATGAAAAGGTTGCGCTTGTAGACCTGGATATCGCAAACCCGTATTTCAGGAGTCGTGAGAGGCAAAAATTGCTCGAAGATAGTGGGATCGACGTGCATTACAACTCTTATGGCTACGATATCACAGAGGATATGCCGGCACTTTCGGCAACGATACGTGCGCCTCTCGAAAACAAGGAATATATGACGATCGCCGATGTAGGCGGTGATGATAGTGGAGCAATGGTACTGAATCAGTTCCGCAAATACTTCACAGGAGAAAATAGCAATGAATGTGACATGCTTTGCATTATAAATGCAAACAGACCTGAAACGAGTGATGTGCAGGGGGCTTTATCGCACATCGCTCGTATACAAAATGAAACCGGAGTCCTAGTTACAGGCATTGTAAACAACACGCATCTCTTGCGCGAGACTTCTGTAGAAGACATCATCAAAGGCTACAAAATGTGTAAGGAAATATCCAATGAGACGGGCATACCGCTTGTCTACAACACGTGTGTGGAGGAATTGCTACCAGAACTTAGGGCAGCAGTGTGTGAGGAAAATATAAAGGATCTTGTTGTATATCCTGTAAAATTGTATATGAGGCCTACGTGGCTTGATAGGTAATATAGCGCAAAAGCTTACTTAAATGTTAGAGAAAGTGAATTCGCACAAAATGTGTGAGGAAAGGACAGGAATTTGATATGGTAAAATTTGCTGACAGAATGAGCCTTCTCAAGGGATCAGAAATAAGAGAACTGCTTAAGCTTACTGAGCAGCCAGACATCATCTCCTTCGCTGGAGGACTCCCTGCACCTGAATTGTTCCCTGTAGAGGGTATGCTCAAGGCTGCTGAGGAAGTTATGAAGGAAAAGGGCCGCGTAGCTATGCAGTATACTACTACTGAAGGTTATAAGCCACTCCGTGAAAAGATCGCTGCAAGAATGCTCGAGAAGCAGGGTATCCACGCAACTGCTGATGATATCCTGATCACAAGCGGATCACAGGAAGGTCTTGACTTCTCCGCAAGAGCTTTCGTAAACAAGGGCGATGTAATCCTTCTTGAGAGCCCATCATACCTCGGCGCTCTGAACGCATTCAAGTGCTGCGAGCCGAACTTCGTAGAAATTCCTACAGATGATGACGGAATGATCATGGAAGAGCTCGAAAAGGTTCTCGCTACTACAGAGAACGTAAAGATGATGTATGTAATTCCTGACTTCCAGAATCCGTCAGGCAGAACTTGGCCGCTCGAGAGACGTAAAAAGTTCATGGAGATCATCAATAAGTACGAAGTACCTGTAATCGAAGATAACCCTTATGGCGAGCTTCGTTTCAAGGGCGAGTACCTGCCTTCACTCAAGGCTATGGATACAAAGGGTCTCATCATCTACCTCGGAACTTTCTCAAAGATTCTGGCTCCTGGATACAGAATCGGTTGGGTATGCGCTGCTCCTGAAATCCTTCAGAAGTACAACTTCCTGAAGCAGAGTGCATCCCTCCAGTCCTCAACTGTAAGCCAGCTTGAAGTTGACAAGTTCCTCGACCTGTATGATCTTGACGAGCACGTTGCAAAGATCAGAGAAGTATATGGCAGAAGATGCGACATCATGATGAAGACTATGGAAGAGACTTTCCCTGATTGCGTAAAGTTCACTCATCCAGAAGGCGGACTCTTTACTTGGGTTGTACTTCCTGAGTACATCAACGCAAAGGAAATGGCAGCTCAGTGCTTGGAAAAGAAAGTTGCTTACGTTCCTGGCGGCGGATTCTTCCCTTGCGGCGGAAACTTAAATACTTTCAGAATGAACTACTCCTGCATGCCGGACGACAAGATCGTAGAAGGTGTAAAGAGACTTGCAGAAGTTATAAAGGCAAACCTCAGATAGTTCAAGAGAATTAGCTTGAAAAATTTGTCTTAAAAACAAAATTTTACTGTCGATACAAATAATTTACTCTGTCTGAGCCCGCTGAGCGGGTTCGGACGGAGTTTTTTTGCGTTTTTTTGTTTCATGCGTTTTTCAAGCCTTGAAATTTGTAAGGCAAAACGGTATAATATCCGCATGGAAGAGCTTGAAAATGCTTGAGAGCACGGAAAAAGATTTGTAACTGAATTTAAACTATTTGTTCGGGAGGCGAATTGTGAGCGAAAAAGAAAGAAGTATAACCGCGCATGTGGGGATGCGAATAAAGCGAATGCGCAAAAGCAGAGGGCTTACACTGGAGGAGCTCTCAAATCTAATTCACAAGAGTAAGGCCACTGTTTCGAAGTACGAGAGCGGGACAATCGCACTGGATATTGAGACCTTGTTTGAAATTTCCGAAGTGCTTCAAGTGGATATAGGCGCTTTTTTAGATTATAAGCCAAAAAAAGAAAAAGAGAATTTTTTACCGGAAAACTTTTATTTTGATAAGCCCGAAATTTTCATGTACTATTACGACGGGCGTGTAAAGAAAATAGTGAGATCGCTCATAATCATAGGAAATCCCGCTGCTTACGAGGACGCGGATTCGGACAAGCAGCGAGTGCAGACAGTGTCGGAATTTCCTGTAAAGATGTACCAAGGCGTGCCAAGCTTCGATGACAGGGAAAAATATCAGCATTTCTTTACAGGCATGATGAAGCCCTACGACACTATTACGCATATAAGCCTCACAAACAGGATAAATTCTACAGAAAAGATGTATATATGCGTCCTGAATCCGATGCATGCGAATTCACAGGCTGTGGGCATGATGTCCGGAATAGCAAGCAGTCCGTTTTTTGCGCCTATCGGTGTAAAGGTACTCATTTCAAAGGAACCGCTGGATGAAAATGAGGCTTTCAAAAATGTGCTTGTATTGAATAAGGAAGAAAATCGAAATTTCCGCTATTATAATATGATGATCATAAATAGACCGACTTCCTTATTCCTCGAATCCAAGGCGAAAAACAAACAAAATGAAACTGTTAAGTAAAAATGCTTGACAGGTAAAGCCGAGTGTGGTACAGTATATGAGGTGTCAAGGAAAAGAGCTTGATAGCACTCGCAATGAAGGGAGCGTTTGGGGGAATGTTTGATTCTATTACGGAGGTCAGCCTTTTGTATGACTTCTACGGGCAGCTCCTTACCGAAAAACAAAGACAGGTTATAGAGCTTTATCATGAGGAAAATCTCTCGCTTTCGGAAATCGCCAAGGAATTTGACATTTCAAGGCAGGGAGTGCACGACGCCTTGAAGAAGGCAGAGCAGGCGCTCGCGGAATACGAAGAAAAGCTGGGACTTGTGAAGAGATTCGCCGATACCATGACACAGATAAATGAGATAGACGAGAGACTTTTGAAGCTCATCGCTGAAAATAAAGAAAACAAGGATTTGACAGAAAGCCTTTGCGGTATAAAGGAAATCATAGACAAACTTGATTTTTAAGCGGAGATGCTTTCTTACAGAGATTGGAGATTTTAGATGGCATTTGAAGGATTGTCAGACAAATTACAAAATGCGTTTAAAAAGCTTAAGGGAAAGGGCGTGCTCACGGAGGCAGATATAAATGAAGCCATGCGTGAGGTCAAGCTGGCGCTTTTGGAGGCCGATGTAAATTTCAAGGTCGTAAAGGAATTTGTGGCCACGGTCAAGGAAAAGGCGCTCGGCAGTGAGGTACACAAGAGCCTGAATCCCGCGCAGCAGGTCATCAAAATCGTAAATGACGAGCTTACTGAGCTGATGGGCGGCGCAAATAGCAAGCTGACATACTCACCACGCGGATTTACAGTCCTTCTGATGGTAGGTCTGCAGGGTACAGGTAAGACCACCACCTGCGGCAAGCTTGCGAATTACCTAAAAAAAGAAGGCAAAAAGCCTATGCTTTGCGCCTGCGACATATATAGACCGGCAGCTATAGACCAGCTCGAGGTTGTAGGAAAATCAGTAGGTGTGCCGGTATTTACAATGAGAGAAGAGAGGGCACCTGAGAAAATAGCTCTCGCTGCCATGAAGGAAGCGGAGCTCAAGGGCTACAATGTCCTGATTGTCGATACCGCAGGTCGTCTGCAGATAGATGAGGCACTTATGGAGGAGCTTGTCAGAATAAAGCAGGCTGTAAAACCTCACGAAATCCTCCTTGTAGTCGATGCCATGACAGGTCAGGACGCGGTAAATGCTGCTGAAGGCTTCAATAACAAGCTCGGCATAGATGGCATAATCATGACAAAGCTCGACGGCGACACCAGAGGCGGCGCGGCGCTCTCAGCAAAGAAGGTTACGGGAAAGCCGATCAAATTTATCGGTATGGGCGAAAAATTCGATGCCCTTGAACCTTTCCATCCTGAGAGAATGGCGAGCCGAATCCTCGGCATGGGAGATATGCTTACTCTCATCGAGACAGCCCAGGGACAATATGATGAAAAACAGGCCGCGGAGCTTGAAAGAAAAATAAAGAAAAACGAATTTACGCTTGAGGACTTTCTGGAGCAGATGGGTCAGGTCAAGAAAATGGGTGGCGTAAGCAAGCTCATCGACATGCTTCCGGGCATGAATACAAAGGCCGCAAAGGATATAGACCTTGAGGAGAGCGAAAAGGAATTCCGCCAGATGGAGGCCATCATCCTTTCCATGACAAAGGAAGAGCGCAGAGATCCTTCGCTTCTCAACGCGAGCAGGCGTAAGAGAATAGCAGCGGGCTGCGGTCAGCCTGTAAGCAAGATCAATCAGCTTGTAAAGCGCTATGAGGACGCGCGCAAGATGATGAAGCAATTTAGCGGAATGAGCCCGAAAAAGCTGAAGCGACGCGGTTTCCTCGGCTTCTAAGGCAAAGACAAAACGGTCATAAATTCAAAAGCGAATTTAGATATATACGAAATAAATTACATAAAAGTAAGAAAAGGAGAACAAAATAATGGTAAAGATCAGATTGAGAAGAATGGGAGCACACAAGAAGCCTTTTTACAGAGTAATCGTAGCTGATTCCAGATCCCCAAGAAACGGCAGATTCATCGAGGAGATCGGCTATTACAACCCAATGACAGAGCCTAAGGAAATCAAGATCGACGCTGAAAAGGCACAGAAGTGGCTTGCTACAGGAGCTCAGCCTACAGAGACAGTAAAGAGCCTTTTCAAGAAGAGCGGAATCATTGAGTAGGAAACGGGTGATAATATGATAGAACTGGTTGAGGCAATTGTAAAGCCCCTTGTCGACAAACCGGAAGAAGTCCAGGTAAAGGAGATCCCCGGAAAGCAAGGCACCGTGATCGAGCTTAGAGTAGCACCTGACGATATGGGCAAGGTCATCGGAAAGCAAGGGAGAATTGCAAAAGCGCTTCGTACAGTCGTAAAGGCTGCGGCGACGAAAGCAAACAAAAAAGTTGTGGTTGAAATCGTTCAGTAGTGGCTAAGACGCTGCATAGAAGCGGCGATGGAGGGGCAGATTTTTCTGCTCCTTTTTTAAACCATATTTTGTGCCGCAAGGCCGCGGGTAGAAGGACTTCAAAGCAAGTGAAGCCAAGGCAAGGGGAAGGAAGCATGGAAAAGATAAAAATCGGTCAGATAGTAAATGCCGTAGCTCTCAAGGGAGAGGTCAAGGTCTACAACTATTCGGGATATAAGGAGCGCTACGAGGAGCTAAAAGACGTCTTTGTGGACGATACGCGCCGCCGCATAGAAGGCGTCAGATATCAAAACAACGTCGTAATTCTAAAGCTTTCGGGCATCGATGACAGGGATGCCGCAGAGGCCGCAAAGGGGAGCTATATCTACATTACAGAGGAAGACCTTCCGGAGCTTCCCGAGGATACCTTTTATATAAGAGATCTCATAGGTATGGATGTGGAAACGGCGGAGGGTCTGCGTCTTGGGAGGCTCTCCGATGTGCTCCAAAACAGCGCGCAGGATCTCTACGAGGTAGAGAGAGAGGACGGAAGGAAGCTCTTGATTCCGGCGGTAGCGGAATTTATCCTGGACATAGATAAGGAAAAGAGGCTTATAAAGGTACATCTCATAGAAGGGATGCTGGATTTGTAAGAAGCAGATGAAAAGGCCACATCTTTCGGAGGCTTATGCATAGAATAAAAACCCAAAAAGCGCATCAGGGCGGAATCATCCGCCCAGATACGCTTTTTTAACTTTCTCACTCTTCGCAAGCTCTTCACCCGTCCCTGAAAGGGTGATTTTGCCTGTTTCTAAGACGTAAGCACGATGTGCGATAGACAATGCCATCTGAGCATTTTGCTCTACAAGCAGTATTGTCGTACCTTTTTTGTTCAGATTTTGAATTATTTCAAATATCTGCTCTACAAGTATAGGCGCAAGACCCATGGAAGGCTCATCAAGCATCAAAAGCTTTGGATTGCTCATGAGCGCTCTCCCCATGGCGAGCATCTGCTGCTCACCTCCGGAAAGAGTGCCCGCGGTTTGCTTGCGACGTTCCTTCAGCCTTGGAAATTCCTCAAAGATCATCTCGAGATTTCCCGGTATAGTGGAAGCATCCTGTGTAAAGGCTCCCATTTCAAGATTTTCCTGAACCGACATTTGCAAAAATACACGCCGTCCTTCCGGTACCTGCGCGAGTCCTCTCTGGACGATTTTGTGAGGAGGAATCTTCGAGATATTTTCATCCATGAAGGTCACGCTGCCGGTTTTGCTTTTCAAAAGGCCTGAGACGGTCTGAAGCGTCGTGCTCTTGCCAGCGCCGTTTGCGCCGATAAGAGTCACAATCTCGCCTTCGGATACATCAAAGGATATGCCCTTTATGGCATGTATCGCGCCATAATATACATTTATATTATCTACAGTAAGAATTTTACTCATCTGCCTAATCCTCCTTTTTCTTCCCGAGGTAAGCCTCGATTACGAGAGGGTTTGACTGAATTTCCTCAGGCGTGCCCTTTGCTATGATCTTTCCGTAATTGAGTACCGCTATACCCTCGCAAATGCCCATTACGAGATTCATATCGTGCTCTATGAGGAGTATCGCGATCTGAAACATATCTCTTATCTTTTCGATATTTTCAGTAAGCTCGGCAGTTTCTGAAGGATTCATGCCGGCAGCAGGCTCATCCAAAAGGAGAACCTTTGGATTTGTAGCCAGAGCGCGCACTATCTCAAGTCGTCTTTGAGCGCCGTAGGGAAGTGAACCGGCCTGTGCGTTTGCCAGATCCTGCATATCGAATATAGAAAGGAGCTCAAGTGCTTTTTCGTGAGATTTCTTTTCTTCTCTTCTGAAGGCGGGTGTGCGGAACATGCCGCCCATGAGTCCGTAATTTATATCCCTGTGGAGGCCTACCTTTACGTTTTCCTCTACGGTCAGCTTGTCGAAAAGTCTGATGTTTTGGAAGGTACGGGCTATGCCTGCCTGGTTTATCTGTGCGGTATTCATGCCGGCTGTATCCTTGCCGTCGAGGAAGAATGTGCCGCGCGAAGGATTATATACCTTTGTGAGAAGGTTGAATATTGTAGTCTTGCCGGCGCCGTTTGGACCTATGAGGCCAGAAATCTCAGTACGGCCGAGTGTAATTGTGAAGTTGTCTACAGCGGTCAGTCCGCCGAAATCTATGCCAAGTCCCTCTATCGCAAGAACCGGTGCCTTGTCGAAGTCGCGCTCCGGCAGGAGTGAGTGATCAGCATATTTTAAAAGTTTGCTCTTTGTTTTGGTCATTTTCCCATACCTCCCTCTGCTGCCTGTGCCTCACGCCGTTTCCGCGAAGAAAAGACGCCGAAAAATCTTCCTATAGCTGTCCTAAGGTATACATTGTTTGTAGCGAGCATTACGAGTATAAGTACGATCGCATATGCAAGCATACGATAATCCGCGAATTCTCTCAAGGCCTCCGGAAGTATAGTCAGGACTGTGGAGGCTATTATGCTGCCCCAGATATTTCCCATACCTCCAAGTACTACAAATACCAGAATGAGTATCGAGGTATTGAAGGTGAATTTTGAAGGCGCTATTGTGGAGTAATTGAGTGCAAAGAGGGCGCCGCCCATACCCGCAAGTACGGCACTTGTCACAAAAGCTGTCATTTTAAAGTTTGTAACCGAAAGTCCCACGCTCTCTGCCGCTATACGATTGTCACGGCTTGCCATGATGGCGCGTCCCTGCTTGCTGTTTGTGAGATTCTGTACGACAAAGAGTGTAAAGAGCACGAGTACAAAGCCGGCTGTAAATGTCGAGAGCTTTTGCACGCCGGTAGCGCCCATAGGTCCGTTTAGTATGATTGTTCCGCTGGCAAGGTCCATGCCGAGCTTGTCAGTAGCTGTCGCGATATGAAGTCCCGCGGCATCCTTGCCTACATAGATGCAATTTAAAACGTTTCGGATTATCTCACCAAAGGCAAGTGTGACGATGGCGAGGTAATCTCCGCGGAGTCTCAAAACCGGGATGCCGATGAGAAAGCCCGCGATTCCCGCAATGAGACCGCCTACTACGATGGCTATCACAAGGCGAAGCGCACCGGAGGATACCGCGTCTTGAAGGCATACGCTGCATATTACACCGGAGAAGGCTCCCACGCTCATGAAGCCCGCGTGCCCGAGGCTCAGCTCGCCTGATATACCTACAACCAGATTGAGTGATACTGCCATTACTATGTATGCGCAAATCGGCACAAGCTGTCCGTAAAGCGAGCTTGAAATCATGCCGGCGCTATTTAATATATTTGCGACGATAAATGCCGCGATTACTATTGTATATGAAATTATTGAATTCTTTTTGTATGAGGACATGCCTCCGTTTTGTAAATTTCTCATCGCTATCACCTATACCTTTTCAGTTATCTTCTTGCCGAGAAGACCGGTAGGCTTTACGAGAAGTACCACGATAAGAACTCCGAAAACTATAGCGTCAGAAAGCTCTGTGGATACATAAGCCCTTGCAAAGATCTCGATGATACCAAGAAGTAAGCCGCCTATCATCGCGCCGGGAATTGAGCCGATGCCGCCAAATACCGCGGCTGTGAAGGCCTTGATGCCGGGCATTGAGCCGGTAGTAGGCATCAGTGTCGGATAAGTGGAGCAGAGCAGTACGCCCGCTACGGCAGCAAGTCCGGAGCCTATGGCAAATGTCATTGAAATAGTTGAATTTACATTTATGCCCATGAGCTGCGCCGCGCCGTTGTCCTCGGATACGGCTCTCATGGATTTGCCCATCTTTGTTTTTGTCGTAAACAGCGTGAGTACCACCATGATGATTATGCATGCCAGGATGGTGAATACCGATTCCGGAGATATTGTCAGCTGTCCGTCAAAGAGCTTGAAGCTGTCCATTGAGTCAAAGAGTGACTGGAATACCTTCGGCGCGCTGCCCCAGATGAGAAGGGCCGCGTTTTGCAGAAAATATGATACACCGATAGCCGTGATCAGAACAGCGAGGGAAGAAGCTCCGCGCAACGGCTTATATGCCAGGCGCTCGATAAGTATACCGAGCATGGTGCAAACTGCCATGGCTATGATAACCGAAAGCCAGGCAGGAGTATTCAAATATGCTACGGAGCAAAACGAGATGTATGCTCCTACCATGATAACATCGCCGTGGGCGAAGTTGAGCATTTTTGAGATGCCATATACCATGGTATAACCCAGGGCAATGATAGCATATACGCTACCAAGGCTGAGCCCGTTGGTAAGATAAGTTAAAAAAGTCATTTTTTTTACCCCTATACATTAGAGTATCCGGTCCCACGCAGGAAGCCACAGCAGAACCGGATATTCAAATTTAGAAAAACCAAAGCAAGTTAGTGTAAAATTTTATCGCTTGTATAGCTTGTAGAGATGCTTACATATCCACGTAAGCGCCGTCCTTGATTACGCATACTACAGGAGTCTTGGAAACTTCGCCGTTTGCGCTCCATGTCATGCCGGAACCTGTCAAGCCGTCATATGTAAAGTCGCCTGTGAATTCAGCAACGAGTGCCTCGCAGATATCCTCCGCGCTCATATCAGCTGTCACGCCCGCAGCCTGGCAAGCCTCATAGATAGAATATACGCAGTCATAAGCATCAGCGGCAAACTGGTTTGGAGTCTCGCCATAAGCATCTTCATAAGCAGTTACAAAGGATACTACATCTTCATTTTCAGACCACGGATTAAATGGTGTCATCAGCATTACGTCCTCAGCAAGACTTGTATCGAAGCCTTCGAGAGCCAGGATTCCGTCCATACCGTCTACACCAAAGAACTTAGGTGAATAATCCATCGACTTTGCCTGAGCGAGTATCAATGATGCCGGTGTATAGTAGATAGGTACAAAGATGAGGTCAGCGCCTGCTGATTTTGCACCGGTGAGCTGCACTGTAAAGTCAGCGTTGTCATCCGAAGAGAATGTACCTGTATATACGATTTCAGTACCGTTTGAAGCAGCCTCCGCGGCAAACGCGTTGTAGATACCTGTCGAATAAGCATCAGCGTTGTTGTAGATAACCGCTACCTTTGTGCCCAGCTGCTTCTCAGCAACGATGTCCGCGGCTGTTGTGCCCTGGTTAGGGTCTGTAAAGCACATCTGGAATACGTTGTCCTTGCCGCTTGTAACATCCGCGGAGGAAGCGGAAGGTGTGAGCTCAAAGATTCTGTCCGCGTTTGTCTCAGCTGATACCGCGATGCAAGGTGTCGTCGTAACTGTACCCATCAATACCTGCATTCCCCAGTCCTTGAGCTTATTGTAAGCATTTACGGCCTTCTCAGCGTCGTGCTCGTCATCCGCGAAATTGAGCTCAAATTGAACATCGCCGCCGAGAGCATTGATCTCATCTACCGCAATCTGCGCGCCCTGCTTTACAGCGATGCCATATACCGCGGCAGGACCGGTTACAGGACCGATGCCTCCGAGCTTTATAACATTTGTGCTTTCGGAATCGCTTGTGCTTGCCGCGTCAGTATCTGTATCAGTGCCGCCGCCGCAGGCTGCAAAGGAAAAGGCCATCGTAGCGGCCAATGCCATACACATCAATTTTTTAACTTTAGTGTTCATTTTCTTTCGTCTCCTTTTATAAAATTCTTATTTTAAACTTTCATCTCATTTGCCTGAGATTTATATCGATTCCGTCGATCTCTCTCATCGACAAGGCTATTGTACGACAGGCTAAAATGATTGTCAAGCGATTTTTTAGATATTTTCACAAAAAATTTTAAAATAATTTGTGATTGAAAACAAAATACTTTCTGAATAGTCAAACAATTTTCCTCTGCGGAAACTTCGTAGCTCTTCCTCTGCGGAAACTGCGCGGGTCTTTGCGTAGGGGTGAGTTCTTTCTTAATGAGTTGATTTTTGCGCAAATATCCTCTATACTATTTTCAGCGCCTTTTTTCGGAAGGCTTTTGAGAGGAGAATCAAAGAATATGCATATAGATATATTGACCCTTTTCCCTGAAATGTTTTCTCCGGTGACGGAGACGAGCATTCTGGGAAGAGCCGCGGACAAGGGTATACTCGATATAAGACTGACAAATATAAGGGATTATAGCAAGGATAAGCATAATAAAGCGGATGATTATCCCTTCGGAGGCGGAGTAGGCATGGTGATGATGGCTCAGCCTGTCTTTGATGCTATGGAGGCGATAGGAGCGAGGGGCAAAAAAGCCATCTATATGTCGCCAAGAGGCAGGGTGCTCGACCAGGCAAAGATAGAAGAGCTTTCAAAGGAAGAGGATCTCGTCATACTTTGCGGGCATTACGAGGGTGTGGATGAGAGAATTCTTGAATACTGGGACATGGAAGAGATATCCATAGGAGACTATATACTTACAGGCGGTGAGCTTGCGGCGATGGTACTCATAGACGCTGTCGCGAGATTTATACCAGATGTGCTGGGAAGCGGTGAGTGCGCGACTGAGGAGTCTATATATTCGGGGCTTTTGGAATATCCGCAATATACAAAGCCGCGTGAGTATAACGGCCTTTGTGTGCCGGAGGTTTTATTTGGTGGAAATCACAAGCTTATACATCTTTGGAATTTTGAAAAGGCTCTTGAGCTTACAAAAAAAAGAAGGCCGGATCTTTTTGAGGCTTATCTGAAAAGCGAGCCGCTGCTTACAAAGGAAGAAAAAAAGATACTTCAAAAAATAATGGAATCCGTAGATTAGCAAGCTTGTCACAGAGTAAAAAAGGGTGTAAAATATAATATCAGGACAGCGAGAAAAGTATGAAAAAGGTAAAAAGAAGACTACTTATTATATTATATATAATCGCAGTGGTGGGGCTTGGGATACTGATATATGCGGTACCTGAATTCAAGCAGGCGGTCACAAAAACCACTATCCTTTCGTATGGAAATCTTCAGATAAAGGATGATGTGACCTGCTACTTCATAATGGATGAGCAGGTATATTCCGCGGGACAGACAGGCACCATAAATTACTATATAGAAGATGGCGTGCAGGTGAGAAAGGGCGCAAAGGTATTGGCTGTAAGCCCTTCAAGCGTCTCCACGGATGCGGATGGAAATAGACCTGCGCAAGCCGTGGCCGAGCTCCTTTCAGGAAGCCTGGAAAAAACGGAGACCTACGCCGTTTCCGCACCATGCACCGTAAGCTACTATGTGGACGGCTACGAAGCCTATTTTACTCCTGAAAGCATGAGAAGCCTGCGCTATGAGGATGTGGCAGACAAGGAATTTACCGTACATAATCTGGTGCGCGAGGATACTCTTGAGGGAGAGCCGCTCTACAAGCTTTGCAAGACTCAGAAGTGGTATATGGCAGCGTGGGTGGAGGCAGGAAATGTCTCAAAGTACGCGGAGGGCGAGGCTGTTACGGTAAATTTGCCGGATGGCAGCGTAAAGGCTGAGATTATCGATATAATCGAGGATGGCGATAGGTGGCTGGTGCTTTTTGAGAGCAATCGCTATTATAAGGGATTGACTTCCAAGAGATGCGAAAGCGCGACGGTGATTACTTCGGATTACAGCGGCATTTTGATAGATAATGCGAGCATTACGACAAAGGACGGACAGGTCGGCGTCTACAAGAAGCTGAAAAACGGCGAGTATACCTTTGTGCGGATAAGCGTAATCACGACAAACGGCGAGCAGTCGCTTGCGGAGGTGTCATATTTCTATGATGATGAGGGAAATATGGTGGATACCGTAGAGATTTACGATGAAATATTGAAAAAGCCAAAGGCTGATAAATAGGCTTTGAGGCATGTAATTTGAGGCATGTAAGGAGATGGAATTTATGGGACATATCAAGGAAAATATTGATCGTATAAATGCCCAAAAGGACGAAGTCGCGATAAAGGCGGGGCGAAAGGCAGGAGAAGTGCTCCTTTGCGCTGTGACGAAAACGAGGACGCCGGAGGAGATAAACGAAGCGATCGACGCGGGTATCACTGATATCGGTGAGAATAAGGTGCAGGAGGTCGTAGATAAGTTTGACAAGGTAAAGCCGGGTGTAAGGTGGCATTTGATCGGCCATCTTCAGACAAATAAGGTAAAATATATCATAGATAAGGTGGCGCTTATACATTCTGTGGATTCGCTGAAGCTTGCGGAGGAGATAGATAAGCGCGCGGCGCAGCATGGCAAGACGATGGATATATTGGTGCAGGTCAATTCCGCGGAGGAGGAGAGCAAATTCGGAATCACGACGGAGGAGACGGGCAGCCTGATAGAGGAGATTTTGGAAAAATGTCCGAATATAAGGATTTGCGGGCTTATGTGCATAGCGCCTTTCGCGGAGAATCCTGAGGATGTAAGGCAGTATTTTGCGGAGGTAAAGAAGCTCTATGACGAGTATGGCAAGAAGGAGCATGAGCGCCTGGATTTCAAATATCTATCCATGGGCATGTCTCACGATTTTCCGGTAGCTATAGAAGAGGGCGCAAATATCATAAGAGTAGGCACCGCGATATTCGGTGAGAGAGATTACAGCAAGAAAAATTAAAAACGGGAGGACGTAATGGGCGTATTTGATAAGTTGAAGGATTTGGTAGGTCTTGAAGAGGTGGGAGACGAGGAGATAACTGAAGAGGAGATCAAAACGGCAGCGGCAGAGTACGAAAAGACGCAAAGCGCGGCAAAATCCGCTTCCTTGCAGGATAAGTCTTCCGCAAAGACCCAGCCAAGACCGCAGGCTCCGAGCAGGACATTTGGCAATACTTCTACAAATCCTTTTAAGCTTGTGGTGATAGAACCGAAGAGCTTTGAAGAGACATCCAAGCTTGTAGATAGCTTGAAAAGCAGAAAGCCTGTCATTGTAAATCTTGAAAAGGTAGAATATGACACGGCGAGAAAGATTTTTGACTTTCTGAACGGCGCGACCTATGCACTCAATGGAACTGTACAAAAGGTAGCAAATAATATCTTTATATTTGCGCCTGAAAATGTAGATATAGCCGCAAGTGTCGAGCATAAGGGCATAGAGTTTGATAGCTCAAAGAAAAAAGGCGGCAGCCTGTGGGGAAAATAATAAGGGACAAAGGAGAAGCAGATAGATGATTACTCCGCTTGATATACAGACAAAGGAATTTTCAAAGAGTGTGCGCGGCTACAAGGAAGAAGAGGTAGATGCCTTTTTGGACATGGTGACCGTGGATTTTGAGAGATTGATCGCGGAAAACAACAGCCTGAAGGGGGAGCTTGCCCGTCTCAAGGCTGACGTTGAGAAATACAGAGGCTCCGAGGGAGCAGTGCTTGAGACCTTGGAGGCAGCAAAGGCTCTCATGGGAGATATATCGGCAAGCGCGGAAAAAAGAGCAGCCATACTTCTCAAAAATGCTGAGCTCGATGCTGAGCTCATAACGCGTGAGGCGAGGGAGTCTGTGGATAAGATTATGGAAGAAAGCATTTCTCTCAGAAATCGCTTTACCGTATTTCGTGGGAAGTACAGAAATCTTCTGGAATCTGAGCTCGAGCGCTTCGATACGCTCAGCACGGAGCTTTTCGCGGAGATGGGCATGGAGGAGCTCAAGGAGGGCTTTACCGAGATAAAGCCCGCGGCAGGCTCTGCCTCCACATCTACGGGGACGCGCTCTGTATCCACTGATTTCAATGCGCGAACTGATGATATGTCTGAAACGAGAGTGGTAAGGCTGAAGGGTTAAAGGATATGTATTATTTGATAATGGCAGCGGTGGTGCTACTCGATCAGCTCACAAAATATCTCGTGAGAAGCGGAATGGCTTTGTACGAATCCATTCCTGTCATAGACGGCATATTCCACATCACATATATACAAAACAGCGGAGCGGCATTCAGCATTTTGCAAGGCAGGATCTTTGTGCTCATATTGCTTCCGCTTGTATTTTCTGTAGCCTTTCTGATAGCAATCGCAAAGCTTAGAAAGAAAGCTCATCCCGCGCTTTTGTGCTCTTTTTCGCTTATTGCGGCCGGCGGCATTGGAAATCTTATAGACAGGGCCATTCTGGGCAGTGTGACGGATTTTCTGGACTTTCGTATCTGGCCTATATTCAATGTGGCGGACATAGCGGTATGCTGCGGCTGCGGCTTGCTTTTGATATATACGATATTTATCGACGGCAAGGGAGCGAAATAAAGCTTGTAGAGAATGAGCTTCCATTGATATGTGCAAGATTATTGATGGCAGGGATGAAAAAGACGCGGTGAAAAGGACGGCAGATGGAAGAAAATAGCAACAAATACAAATTACAAATAGACGATAAGGAAGATGGGACTAGGATTGACTTAGTCCTTTCTCTTCACTTTAAGGAAATGTCAAGGAGCCGCCTCGCAAATCTCATAGAGGAGGGCTATGTGCGCCTGGGCGGGGTGGTATTGACGTCAAAAAAATACAAGGTCAAGGCAGGAGACTTTATAGAAATTGAAATTCCGGAGGCCAGGGAGCTTGAAGTAGAGGCGCAAAACATACCTCTTGAGATAGTATTTGAGGATGAGGATGTGCTTGTCGTAAATAAGCCGAAGGGCATGGTGGTGCATCCCGCTGCCGGAAACTTCGAGGGTACGCTTGTGAATGCGATCATGTATCATTGCGGGGCTTCTCTCTCGTCGATAAATGGCGTGATAAGGCCGGGGATAGTGCATAGGATCGACAAGGATACGAGCGGGCTTCTCATGGTAGCAAAGAATGACAGCGCCCACGCGAGTCTTGCGGCTCAGCTTGAGGTGCACAGCATCACAAGGGTATACAGTGCTATAGTATATAATAATTTTTCTGAGGACGAGGGGACTGTAGATCAGCCTCTTGGGCGCGATCCTAAAAACAGGCTCAGGCAGGCTGTGATACCGATGGTATGCGGACAGCTCGCAAAGGGCTCACGCCGCGCGGTGACACATTATAGGGTTTTGGAACGTTTTGGAAAATTTACCTTTATAGAAGCGAGGCTTGAGACAGGAAGGACGCATCAAATCAGGGTGCATATGTCATATATAAAGCATCCGCTTTTGGGTGATGAGCTCTATGGACCGGCGAAAAATCCTTTTGGAGTCTCCGGGCAGATGCTGCACGCCGGCACGCTTGGCTTTGTGCATCCGCGCACGGGAGAGTATATGGAATTTCATGCGCCGCTGCCGGAGGAATTCGAGAGAGTTTTGGGGAAATTGCGAAGGGAGCTGTGAGCTGCTCGTCACAAGGGCCTGCAGCCAGCTACCGCCCCAAATCTTCCTTGCAATAAATAATTTGTAAAAGCATAACTGTATAAATATAAAAAGAAAAAGGAAGCAAGTATGGAAAAAGATGTAAATACAACGGACAAAGCCGGTTTGGGTGCTGATAATGGCAAGAGGACATTTGGACCGGGGACACTGCTCTCGCCGCTGCCGACGATAATGGTCTCCTGCGGCGACATTGACGGAGAAAAGAACATCATAACTATAGGCTGGACGGGAATCATAAATTCCGAGCCGCCTATGACCTATATCTCTGTGAGGAAATCCAGATATTCCCATGACATTATAGAAAAAAGCGGAGAATTTGTCATAAATCTTGTAAATAAAAAGCTTGTACGCGCAAATGACTTTTGCGGAGTGAAATCCGGCAGGGATGTGGACAAATTTGCGGAGCAAAATCTGACAGCCATTGCGGGAGAAAATGTAAAATGCCCGCTTATAGCAGAGAGCCCTGTAAATCTTGAGTGTAAGCTTGTTCAAAAAATAGAGCTGCCGTCACATGATATGTATATGGCTGAGATTTTGGCGGTGCACGTGGATGAAAAATATGTAAATGCAGCCGGAAAGATAGAATTTGGCAAGATGGAGCTTGTAGCATATAATCATGGCGAGTATTATTCTCTTTCTGATGAAAAGCTCGGCAGCTTTGGATATTCGATAATGAAGCCAAAGACGAAGCTGCGAAAGGAAAAAGAAGAAAGAGGGGCACGCCGCGCAAGACAGCGTATGCGCAAGAGAACTTAAATAAAATTTTAAAAAGTATACTTTTAGATAAGCAGATGGAGAAGAGAGATGTTTGATAATTTTGTACTGAAGGAAAAACCTATAAAAATCGCAGGATACAGCTGGGCTTTGGACGATCCGGACTATGTGGTATGCCTGATACACGGAATAGGCGAGTATGCGGGCAGATATGACAAGAGGGTCGCGGCGGCATTCAATAAAGCAAATATAGCCGTGCTTGCGCTTGATCTGAGAGGTCATGGTCTTTCGGGCGGAAAGCGCGGAGATACCGCGCCGCGCGAGGGCGTGCTTGAGGATATAGATGCGCTTGTAGGCTATGCGCAGAAAAAGTATCCCGGAAAGCCGATAATTTTATACGGTCACAGCATGGGCGGAAATATCACGCTGGACTATCGCCTTCGCGGGAAGCTCAGCGCAGTTTCCGCGGCATATATCATATCGGCGCCGTGGGTAAGACTCTATAAGCAATATCCGGCGCCTGCGGTGGGACTCATGAAGCTTATGGCAAAGCTTACACCTACAGTACTTATCCCGATCGGTATAGAGCCTTCCGTGCTTGGAAATCCAAAGTGCGTGGGCGAATATTACAAGGATCCGCTGGTGCATAAGCATATCTCGGCTCGCTGTGCGGTGGAGGGATATTTCATAGGTCAGGCGCTCGAGAAAAATGAGCTTGAGGGTAATGCCGGCGGGAGGCAAAGACCGCTTTTGCTTATGCATGGAGACAATGACAAAATCTGCTCTGTGGAGGGGAGCCGCAGTATAGCAGCCTTCGAAGAAAATTGCACATATGTAGAATGGCCCGGGCTCAGCCACGAAATCCATAATGGCGGCGGCGAAAGCACGGGCGATGAAGTCATAGCGCGCATGGTGGAGTTTATAAGGACGCTGCCTCTTACTCGATATTCTGCACCTGCTCGCGAATCTTCTCAATCTCAGCCTTGATTTCAAGCATCAAGCTTGTGATTTCAAGGTCGTTTGCTTTTGAACCGATGGTATTTGCCTCGCGGTTCATCTCCTGTACGAGGAAGTCGAGCTTTTTGCCGTCAGGCTGAGTGCTCTTTGTGATTATGTCCTTAAGCTGTATCGTGTGACTGTCGAGGCGGACAAGCTCTTCTGTGATGTTGCACTTGTCGGCGAATATGGCTGCTTCCACTAAGATGCGGTCCTCGGGAATTTCGACGTTTCCGCCTATAAGCTCCTTTATGCGCTCGCGCAGCTTTTCGGTATATGCCTTTGTGACAAGGGGTGAGCGTGCGGAAATTTTCGAGGCCAGATCTCTTATGAGGCCACCGCGCATGATGAGATCCTCCGCAAGCTTTGCGCCCTCTATTGCGCGCATTTCGTCGAGCTTTTTGCAGGCGCCTTCCACCGGAATGAGTATGGCCTTTGTAATCTCTTCCTCATCCTCGACATCTGCTACTGATTTCATAACATCTGGAAGTCCTGCCAAAAATTGCAGGCTTATCTCGCCCGGAAGCCCAAAATCCTTTTGGAGCAGCTGCAGATTTTCGAAGTATTGGCGCGCGATAGGCTCGTTGAGCTTTATATTTACGTCATCTGCGGTGACATTTTCTACCATTATAGACACGTCTACCTTGCCGCGGCGCAGCGTGGATTTTACCGTGCTCTTGATTTTGTCCTCGGCAAATGAATATCTGCGGGGCATTTTGACTGAAATGTCGCAGTAACGGTGATTTACCGTTCTGATTTCAACGGTGATATTGCGCTTGCCGTCCGTGTACTCGCTCTTCCCAAAGCCCGTCATACTTTTGATCATAATGTATCCATGTCTCCTTTGCTTTAATTGATAAAATGTGATAAAATATCGTAACTTAGTAATTTCAAAACATTATACAGTGATAGTATAGCACACCAAGGAGAAAATTACCATATGGCATTTGACGGAATAATGATGACAGCCGTGACGGGCGAGCTGCAAAGTAGGCTCATCGGCGGAAGAATAGACAAAATTTACCAACCAGAAGCAGAGGAGCTGATATTGAATATACACGCGCCGAAGGGGAATCTGCGTCTGCTGCTCTCCTGCGCCTCTTCAAACGCAAGAGTGCATCTGGTGACAAAAACCTTTGAAAATCCCGAGGTGCCGCCGGCCTTTTGCATGCTGCTGCGAAAGCACATCCAGGGCGGCCGCATCGTTGAAATCAGTCAAAAGGAGACGGAGCGAATCATAGAATTCTACATCCAGACCATAGACGAGCTGGGCTTTTCGCTCAATAAAAGACTCATAGTCGAGGTCATGGGCAAGCACAGCAACATCATACTTTGCGACGAGCGCTCGGGCAAAATCATCGACAGCATAAAGCGCATCTCGATAGACGTAAACCGCGTGCGCCAGATTTTGCCGGGCAAGCTCTACGAATATCCTCCCGCTCAGGATAAGCTGCCGCTTGACAAAATTGACAAAAATTTCATAGAGACGCTCGTAAGCGAGCATGCAAGAAAAGGCGGCGATCTCGGGAAGTCTCTTCTTTCAAAGCTTCAAGGCTTTTCGCCGGCGGCTGCGGATACTCTCGCTTCTTTTGCGGAAACGGCTGACAGAATCTATGCGGCGATAGAAAATTTGCGGGCGGAGCTTGCGGATATCGCGCAGGGACATATGAGTGCGCCTTTGAATGTGTACCTTGACGAAAAGGGCGCTCCCAAAGAATTCCATATTTTGCGGCTTTCGGAGTTTGAGGATTGCTGCGAAAAGAAAGAATTCGACACGGTCAGCGAGGGCATAGAATACTTTTTCATAAATAAGACTTCCTCAAACAGGGTAAGGCAAAAATCCTCGGATCTCGAAAGAGCGGTGAGGGCGAGCCTTGAAAAGCTCTATCTTAAAAAGCAACGCCTTTCGGAGGACCTGCTCAAGGCCGAAAATTCAGAGGATTACAGGCTTTTTGGTGAGCTTTTGACGGCAAATATCCATCTTGTACAGCCGGGTGCAAAGCAGGTCACGGTCATAAATTATTATGACGGCAAGGAGCTTACGATTCCGCTGGACATTCGCTACTCGGCCTCGAAAAATGCCCAGCAATATTTCAAAAAATACGGCAAGGCAAAGACCGCGATAAAGGAAAAGACGCTGCAGATAGAGGAAAACGACAAGGATATCCAATATCTCGAATCGGTGCTTGCCTTTGCGGAAAACGCGGCGAGCATAGATGAGACGGAGGCTCTGCGCGAGGAATTGACAGAGGGCGGTTATCTGCGGCGCAGAAAGAGCAGCTTCAGAATGAAAAAATCGAAGCCCGCGCCTTACGAATACCATACGAGCGAGGGAATGCGCGTGCTTGTGGGTAGAAATAATGTGGAAAATGACTTTCTGACCTTCAAGACTGCGGGGAGCCGGGACGTGTGGTTCCATACAAAGGATATACCTGGCTCGCATGTGATACTTTTTGCGGGCGGCACGCCGGTGGACGAGCTTTCGGAGGCGGCTGTCTATGAGACTGCGGCAATGGCGGCATATCACAGCAAGGCGAGGGCGTCGGAGAATGTGCCGGTGGATTATGTGCAGGTAAAATATGTAAAAAAACCGGCAGGCGCAAAGCCAGGCATGGTAATTTTTACAAATAATCGCACAGTGTGGGTAAATCCTGCCGTTCCGGAGGATTCCGGGAAATAGAGCGGAAGCAGCCCGGCGATATGCTATATTCTGCATCGTGCCGTGATGACAATGCAAAAAATGCTTCGGGTAAAATGCGAAAAAAGTTGAAATTTGCCGGATTAAATGATATAATTTATATTCGCACAAAAGCGGAGCTTGACTTTGTGCAATGACAAAGATTAGGCTTGCACATTAGCAGAGATAGGAGCGAAAAGGTAAAAAATGGCAAAGGGACAGTTGTTTGTGGTTTCAGGCCCCTCAGGTGTGGGCAAGGGCACGATTTGTAACAGGATCTTGCAGGAGGCGGACATAGTTTTTTCAGTATCGATGACGACAAGAGCCCCAAGAGAAGGGGAAGTTGACGGAGAAAGCTATTATTTTGTAAGCCACGAGGAGTTTCGCCAAAACATAGAAAACGGCGGCTTTCTGGAATACGCGGAGGTCTATGGCAATTACTACGGCACACCTCTTGCGCAGACGATGGAGCTTCTGGACGCAGGCAAGGACGTGCTTTTGGACATCGATATCCAGGGCGCGCTCAATGTAAAAAAAGCCTACCCAAACGGCGTCTTCATTTTCATTTTGCCGCCATCGATGACAGAGCTTCGAAAGAGAATCACAGGCCGCGGCAGCGAGACCGAAGAATCTCTTAAAATCAGAATGGGCGAGACCCTAAAAGAGGTCTCTTATGTAGATAAATATGATTATTGCGTTATAAACGGTGAGCTTGAGGAGGCCGTGAGCAGGGTGAAGGCCATCCTGGTCGCGGAGCACTCGAGAGTTTCCGAGAACATTCATGAGCTTATCGAAAAGTACAAGGAGGAGATTTAAATGCTATATCCATCAATCAATGAAATAAGAAAAAAGGCGGACAGCAGGTATACTCTTGTGATTTTGGCGGCAAAGAGATCCAGAGACATCGTAGATGGCAAACCGATTCTTACAGAAGTCGACAATGACAAGCCGGTATCTATCGCGGCACACGAAATTGCAGAGGATCTCATCACTTATAGAAGGCATGAGGAAGCGGACGAGCTTTCTGCGGAAACGGCGGAGCTTTTGCCGGAGGACGCGGATGAGCTTTCTGCGGAAGCAGATTTTGAGCCGGAGGAAGAATCGGTAGCATAGCAAACATCGATAGCATAGCAGATAAAAAACAACAAAGGAAGAAGGAAAAATAGATAATGGACGGCGTATACGAAAGGACCGCCTGGCTTATAGGCGAGGCGGCTGTACGGCGCCTTGCGGAAAGTCGTGTCGCGGTCTTTGGCGCGGGAGGCGTGGGCGGATATGTGATAGAAGCCCTTGCCAGAGCCGGTGTGGGCAGCAGCGAGCCGGGCTGTCTTACGATAGTCGATTTTGACAGCATAGACATTACAAATATAAACCGGCAGATAATCGCTTTGCACAGTACCATCGGTCGCCCAAAGGTTGCAGTGATGGCGGAGCGCATTTCAGACATAAATCCGGAGATAAAGCTCATACCGCGCTGCCAGCTCATAGACGCAGAGACGATAAAGGACTACGATTTTGCGGCCTACGACTATGTAGTGGACGCCGTGGATGATGTGGCCGCAAAGCTTCTCATAATCGAAGGCGCAAAGGCCGCGGGTACTCCTGTCATATCCTCAATGGGCACGGGAAACAAGCTCGACCCTTCTAAATTTCAAATAACTGACATCAGCAAGACTCACACCTGTCCGCTCGCGCGAAAGGTCAGAAAGGAGCTTGCAAGGCGTGACATAAAGGACGTAAAAATTCTTTTTTCAGATGAGAATCCTCAAAGAGCATATACACCCGAGCTTCAAAAGGGTGAAAGGCTCTCCCCGGCAAGCATTTCTTTTGTACCCTCAGCCGCAGGCCTTCTCATAGCTTCAGAGGTCGTGCGGGATCTTGCAGCGATGCCTGCGAAAGCGGACCATGCGGGGAGCTCAGGGCACAGCTGAGCCTGCCCAAAAGAGCGTTTTTTGCGGCGGATAGAAAGTGTTTGAGGTCATGATAAAAAAATGAAGGAAGAACGTATCACAATAGAAAACCGCGGCTCTATATACGCGGTCAATAAAAGAGATATTTTTTATTTGGAGCAGGATGGCCGCAAGGTAAATGTCCACCTGCTCGAAAAAGTTTACTCCTTTTATGGCAAGCTTTCGGAATCAGCTAAGGTATTGGACAGCAATTTTTTTATGTGCCACAGCGGCTGTGTCATAAATATGGAGCAGGTACTCTCCATAAAAGGCCAGATTGTACATTTCCCGGGGGACAAATGCGTGCTGCTTGGAAAGGATAACAGCCTCTATGTGAGGCAATGCTTCAAAGAATATGTGGCGAGATCCTTTTAATCCCAGCGCGCCTTATTTTGTGACATGCAAATGTCACAGTGTGTGAAAAGACTTAGAACGCGTGTGTACGACAGACTCAAGATGAGTGTGTGCAAGGACATCAAAAGAAAATACTTGAAATACGAGATAGTGATTTGGACAGATCCGCCGCAAAAAGCGCTTTGAAATTATTGCGGCGAAAAAATAAAAAAAGCAAAAAATATGCCTGATAAAAAATTCGGTTTTAAGAAATAAAAGTTTTGACGGCGGGCAGATATGGTGCTAAAATAAGAAAAAATGACGAAAGGAGAGCAGATTATGGCTGATTGTATATTTTGCATGATCGCAGGGAAGCAAATCCCTACAAATATAGCCTATGAAGACGACAAAATCATATGTTTTCATGATGCGGAGCCTCAGGCACCTGTGCATGTACTCATAATTCCAAAGAAGCATATAGCATCGCTTGACGATGTGACGGAGGAAGACAAGGAGCTTTTGGGCTACATCCTTTTGAAGGTAAAGGATATCGCAAAGGAGCTCGGCCTTGAAAACGGCTATCGTCTCGTGAGCAACTGCGGAGAGGATGCGTTCCAGACAGTAAAGCATCTTCACTTCCATCTCTTAGGAAAAAGAAAAATGACATGGCCACCGGGCTGATTTGCTTCATGAATTCGTAACAAAAATCAAAAATAAGAAAAATTTTTGTGCCCTGACGCAAAAATGACTTGCTTAATCGGTCAGATAATAGTATAATGCTAATGTTGTAGGTGTTGACCGTTCAAAAGCATCTAAGATTTCAGAACAGGTCAGGAGGTGAATCAAGTATGGCACAGGTTATAGTAAGAGAAAACGAAAGCTTGGAAAGCGCTCTTAAGAGATTCAAGAGATCTTGCGCAAGAGACGGAGTTATGTCCGAGCTCAGAAAAAGAGAGCACTACGAAAAGCCAAGTGTAAAGAGAAAGAAGAAGTCCGAAGCTGCAAGAAAAAAGGCTAAGAAATTCTAAATTCAGGCAAAGAAGGTGTAGATATGACCTTAAAGGAAAGATTGATGGCCGATTATAAAGAGGCTATGAAAGCGCATGATGAGGTCAGAAAAAGTACAGTGAGCCTCGCTCGTGCCGCTATAAAGCAATATGAGGTGGATCACAGAGAAGAACTTGATGACGAAGGCATTTTGGCAATTTTGTCAAAGCAAGTGAAGATGCGAAAGGATGCCCTCGCTGACTTTGAAAAAGCAGGTAGAACGGATCTGACACAGAGCTACAAGGCTGAGATAGATGTATTGATGGAATATTTGCCAAAACAGCTTTCCGCGGAGGAGATACTCGAAATCGTAAAGACTACGGCAGAGGGTATGGGCATTACAGAAGGAAAGCAGAATATGGGCAAGCTCATGGGAGCTGTCATGGGTAAGGTGAAAGGTCTTGCCGACGGCGGTGACGTGAGAAAGGCCGTAGAAAAATATCTTTCTTAGTACAAAATAAAATAACATAAAATCCCGTCACTTTTAGTCAGTATAGACTACAGGCGGGATTTTTTTGTCTTTTGGCGCTACAATTTTGCAAAAAGCGCTTTAATTTCTCAGCAAAAGTAAATATAATATGTATATCTATAATTATGCGCAAAAAATAGGTGGAATCGCATACAAAATGGATATACAATAGAGTTATAAAAACCGGAGTTTGGGAAGAAAAAGGAGACAAAATTTGGAAAACACCGTAGAAAAAAACCAGACAACACTTGAGCTTTCGGAGGACTTTGAGAGAAACGAATTATTTGGAAATCTCGACTGCAACCTCAAGACCATTGAAAAGCACTTTGATGTAAGCATAGTGCAGCGCGACAGCCTGCTTCTCATAAATGGCGAAAAGGCAGAGCTTGCGGCGGGCGTGCTTTCGGAGCTTGCGGCGCTCCTCGGAAGCGGCGAAAAGCTTGATTTGCAAAAGGTAAATTATATAATAAATCTAAAGGAGAGCGGACTTTCATATAAGGAATCCGGACTCGCAAAGGATGTGCTTTGCTATACGCATATGGGAAAGCCCATAAAGCCAAAGACAATAGGACAAAAGCACTATGCGGACAGCATAAGAAAGCGGGATATAGTCTTTGGAATAGGCCCTGCTGGTACGGGCAAGACCTATATGGCTGTTGCGATGGCCATAAGCGCCTTCAAAAATAAAGAAGTACAGAAAATAATACTTGCAAGACCTGCTGTAGAGGCGGGCGAAAGACTTGGATTTTTGCCGGGAGACCTTCAGGAAAAGGTAGATCCCTACCTCAGACCTCTCTATGACGCGCTTTATGACATACTCGGACGCGATGCGGCTCTCAGGCTCAAGGAAAAGGAATCTATAGAGGTCGTACCTCTTGCTTATATGAGAGGTCGCACGCTCGACAATTCCTTCATAATACTCGATGAGGCTCAAAATACCACAAGAGAGCAGATGAAGATGTTTCTTACAAGGCTCGGCTTCGGCTCAAAGGCAGTCATCACAGGCGATATCACACAGATAGACCTGCCGCGCGGCAAAAAATCCGGACTAGTCGAGGCTACAAAGATATTGAAGCCCGTGCAGGAGATAGATTTTTGCTATCTGAAGGATGTGGACGTGGTGCGTCATGAGCTTGTAAAAAAGATCATAAACGCCTACGACCGTTATTACAAGGCGCATCCTGAGGAAATGGAGGAATAGACCATGAATATAGTATACAGTGATGAAAGGCTGCCGGAGGCTCTTGTACTTGAAAAGATGCAGGAGGCGGGCAAAATCTGCCTCGAGATGGAAAATGTGCCGGAGGATAGAACCGAGGTCAGCCTCTCCTTTGTATCCGGCGATGAAATCCGCGTGCTGAATAGGGATTTCAGAGACGTAGACAGAGTGACGGATGTGCTTTCATTTCCGCAATTTGATGATTTGAATGACATACCGGAGGAGGGCAGCATCATACTCGGCGATGTGGTCATCTGCACAGAGCAGGCGCTCTCGCAGGCCGAGGAATACGGACACGCGGCGGAGAGAGAGCTTGTATATCTCTTTGTGCACAGCATGTTTCATTTGCTGGGCTACGACCACATGGAAGAGGATGAAAAGGCCGAAATGCGCGCAGCCGAAGAGAAGGTCATGAGCGCGATAGGATTGGAAAGGTAAAAATGGAATATTTGGACTTATATAAAATGGCCGTGGAGGCCTTGAAGAACGCCTACGCGCCATACTCGAAATTTAAAGTGGGAGCGGCTCTTCTTGCGGGAAACGGCGCCGTTTACGCGGGAGTAAATATAGAAAACGCATCATTCGGAGCTACGATATGCGCGGAGAGGACGGCCTTTGCAAAGGCTATCTCCGAGGGCGTCAGAGAATTTGAGGCTATTGCGGTGGTCTCTTCTGAGGGCACGGCTCTGCCTTGCGGTATATGCAGGCAATTTATGCTGGAATTTTGCGCGAGCGATTTCAAAATTATTACGGGCGATGACGCGGAGAGCCTGCGTATATATACGCTTTCGGAGCTTATGCCGGCGGGCTTCCGCTTAGAAAAGGAATAATATAGCAAAAAAAGGCAGAAGACTCAGGCGGAAAGGAACCTGAATCCTTTGCCAAAGGGAAAGCAAAAACGGAGAAAAGAAAGAAGAAACGGAGAAAATATGAAATCAGGATTTGTGGGGATAATAGGCAGGCCGAATGTGGGCAAATCCACCCTTCTAAATGCCATACTCGGCGAGAAAATCGCAATCACTACAGACAAGCCCCAGACTACGCGTAATAGCATACGCGGCATATATACAAGGCTTGCGACTTCGGGAGTAGCTGCCGGTTCTGAGATGGCAGCAGGAGCCGGCAGCAAGCCTTGCAATGAAGACGTGCAGATAGTCTTCATAGACACACCGGGCATACACAAGCCGAAAAACAAGCTCGGCGCATACATGACCGAAATGGCGCAAAACACATTGAAAGAGGTGGACGCGGTCATCTTCATCACAGACGATGAGCTCTCAAAAGGCCCGGGCGACCGCTACATACTCGACATGCTCGCGGGCACGGACACCCCGAAGTTTCTCGCCATAAACAAAATAGACAAGATGGATCCTGAAAAATTCAGGAAAATATATACAGAATACAGCGAGATCGGAGTTTTCAAAGAAATATTCGGAATCTCCGCGCTCGAAGGGAAAAATGTCGACAACCTGATCGCGGCGCTTGAAGGCGAGCTTGAGGAAGGGCCGATGTACTTCCCGGCGGACATGATCACCGACCATCCGGAGCGCTTCATCGTCAGCGAAATCATCCGGGAAAAAATGCTGCTCTACCTGCAGGACGAGGTGCCGCACGGCGTGGCAGTGGAGATAGAAAGCTACGAGGAGGGCGAGCGCCTCACAAAAATCGGCGCGGTCATCTATTGCGAGAAAAAATCCCACAAGGGCATCATCATCGGAAAAGAGGGCAAAAAGCTCAAGGGCATAGGCAAGGGCGCAAGGCTTGAAATCGAGGCCTTGCTCGGCACAAAGGTCTTCCTGGAGCTCTGGGTAAAGGTCAAGGAAAACTGGCGCGACAGCGATTTTGCCCTATCGAATTTCGGATATAAGGAGACGTAATGTACACGGATACGGAAGGCGTTGTCCTGCGGCAGGTGAAGGCTCCGGGCGGCAGGCGAATGATACTTTTATTCTCAAAAAAGTACGGAAAAATCAGCGCCGGCACGAGCATCACGGAGAAGGGGAGAAGCAAATCCGCGCTCGCGCTCCGGCCGTTTACGTATGGGAGATATGAGCTCTTCAAAAATCGCGATTCATACAACATCAACGCCGCGGACGTGCTCAAAAGCTATTACTCCATGGGCGAGGATGTGGACAAGTATATGGCAGGCTCATACGTCCTCGAATTCACGGACAAGCTGCTTGCGGACGAGCTTCCGGCGCCCAGGCTGTTTAATCTCCTGACGGAGTTTTTCGACGTAATGCAGAGGCGCAAAAAGAAGTTTTCTACGCTGGTGCTCGCCTACCAGTACAAGGCGATGGAGCTTTCGGGTCACAGGCCGCATTTGGACAGCTGCCTCGTGTGTGGCTCTGCCGCGGAAACGGCGTATTTCAGCGTGAGCGAGGGTGGCCTGCTCTGCCGCGAGTGCTTTGAGAAGGGGGCTTGCGACAGGGATATGGCGTTGACTTTCAAGGTGAATCTTAATATAATAAACGTATTGAGGTATTTTTCTGCCAATACGTTGACAAGCCTTGAAAAACTCGCGATAGACGACAATGTATCAGGAGAAATAGCACGCATTTTGAAGTGCTGTGCGGAGTACTACCTTGATATAAGAAATTTGAAAAGTGAAAGTTTTATGCATGATTGATTATTATTTGGAATGAGGAGGTAAAACATGGAGATTACATTGGAAAAGATCGAATTGGTCAAGGACAGAACAGGCGTAAGCTATAAGGAAGCAAAGGAAGCCCTTGAGGCTGCGGACGGCAGTGTTGTAGATGCCATAATCAATATCGAAGAGGCAGTCGAGGCCGGCGGAAAATCCGCGGCAAACGGCAAGAGCTGGGCTGTAGTCGAGAAGATCAAGGAGCTTGTAAGAAAAGGAAATGTTTCCAAAATCGTCGTAAAGAAAAATGACACAACGATACTCAACCTGCCTATAAACGTAGGTATCCTGGGTACTGTAATCGCGCCTTGGGGTATGCTGGTAGGCGTGATAGCGGCATTCGGCACAAAATGCGTGATCGAGGTCGTAAAGGACGACGGCTCCATAATCGATGTCAGCGAAATGGCAAATGAGACCTTTGAGGATGTTGTCGAAAAGGGCAGCGTAATCGTAGATGAAGTAAAGAGCAAGGGCGGCGAGGTATATCAGAATGTAAAGGAAAAGACCGGCGAGGCGCTCAGCAAGGTAAAGAGAGATAGGGATGCGGGCGATGACGATTTCTGCTGCGATCACTGCTTCGATGCTGAGGAAGTAGCATATACGGATGATTATTCAAATGACGAATGCGAATGCGCCGAGCATGACGGCTGCTGCGACGAGGCTGCTGTAGAGCACTGCTGCGACGATGCTACTGATAGCTGCTGCTGTGATTCCGATGAGAAGGTAGAGAAGAGCTGCTGCTGCGAAGACTAAATAAAAAAGACTCGCAAATGCGAGTCTAAAGAATAAATAGGACTTTCGGCCGGAAGTCTTGAGAAAAAGAAGGAGAAATAGTTTAATGAGCAAAGAAGTTACAATGGACAAGATTAAGGCGCTTGCAATGGGGAGAGGCTTTGTATATCCGGGCTCGGATATCTATGGAGGCCTTGCAAATACATGGGATTACGGTCCTCTTGGCGTAGAACTCAAAAACAATGTAAAAAAGGCTTGGTGGAAAAAGTTTGTACAGGAATCAAAGTACAATGTAGGACTCGACGCGGCGATACTCATGAATCCGCAGACCTGGGTAGCCTCAGGACACGTAGGCGGTTTCTCGGATCCGCTCATCGACTGCAAAGCCTGCAAAGCAAGATTCAGAGCTGACAAACTCATCGAGGATTATATGCATGAGCACAACATCCAGGATGTGATCGTAGACGGCTGGTCAAATGAAAAGCTTGAGCAATATGTAGCAGAAAACGGCATAAAGTGCCCGGAATGCGGCAAGAGCGATTTCACAGGTATCAGACAGTTCAACCTTATGTTTAAGACCTTCCAGGGTGTTACAGAGGATTCAAAGGCAGAGATCTATCTGAGACCTGAGACAGCACAGGGTATTTTTGTAAACTTCAAAAATGTAGCTCGTACCTCGAGAAAGAAGATACCTTTTGGTATAGGACAGATTGGTAAGTCCTTCAGAAATGAAATCACACCGGGAAATTTCACCTTCCGTACAAGAGAATTTGAGCAGATGGAGCTTGAGTTCTTCTGCAAGCCGGGCACAGACCTTGAATGGTTTGCATACTGGAAGGATTATTGCGCAAAATTCCTGGCATCACTTGGCATGATTACAGAGCACGTAAGACTCAGAGACCATGAAAAGGAAGAGCTGTCACATTATAGCAATGCGACTACAGATATCGAATATCTCTTCCCATTTGGCTGGGGCGAGCTTTGGGGCATTGCTGACAGAACTGATTTTGACCTTAAGCAGCATATACAGCACTCGGGTCAGGACCTCAGCTTTGTAGATTCAGAGTCCGGCGAAAAATACGTGCCATATTGCATAGAGCCATCCCTCGGAGCAGACAGAGTAACTCTCGCGTTCCTCTGCGATGCTTACGATGAGGAGGTTTTGACAAGCGCAGACGGAAAAGAGGATGTAAGGACAGTATTGCACTTCCATCCTGCACTCGCGCCATTTAAGGCTGCCGTGCTTCCTCTCGCAAAGAAGTTATCTCCTATAGCAGAGCCTATCCATGAGGAGCTTTCAAAGTACTTCATGGTAGATTATGACGCATCAGGCTCAATCGGAAAGAGATATAGGAGAGAGGATGAGATAGGTACACCTTTCTGTATCTGTGTCGATTTCGATACGGAGACAGACGGTTGTGTAACTATTCGTGACAGGGATACGATGGAACAAGTCAGAATCCCTATCGCGGAAGTTAGAGGATATATAGAAGAAAAATTGGCATTCTAGACTAGAAGGCGGAATGCCGGAAAGGTGTAAGAGTGAAAAAAGCTATGAAGAAATTTGTCTACTCGTTTAATGAAGGTTCAAAGGACATGAGAAGTCTTTTGGGAGGAAAGGGCGCAAATCTCGCGGAGATGACCAGGATAGGCCTGCCCGTACCTTTCGGCTTCACGGTTACGACTGAGGCCTGCAACAAGTACTATGATGAGGATTGCACCATCTCCCAGGATGTGGAAGATGAGATCTTCACAAAGCTTGCTGACCTTGAGGAAGTATCGGGAAAGAAGTTTGGAAGCGTAGAGAACCCTCTCCTCGTATCCGTAAGATCCGGCGCTGTATTTTCAATGCCGGGCATGATGGATACCATCCTGAACCTCGGATTAAACGATGAGACGGTAGTGGGTCTTGCAAAGCTTACGGAGAATGAGCGCTTTGCCTATGACTCCTACAGAAGATTTATCCAGATGTTTGGAGATGTAGTGCTCGAAATTTCAAAGAAAAAATTCGACGCTATATTCGACGGCAAGAAGGAAGAAAAGGGCTGCAAATTTGACGTAGAGCTCACCTGTGAGGATCTCAAGGACATCATCACAAAGTACAAGGCTCTGGTAAAGGCAGAGATGGGAAGCGACTTCCCACAGGAGCCAAAGGAGCAGCTCATGCAGGCAGTAAAGGCGGTATTCAGATCCTGGAACAATGAAAGAGCAATCCTTTACAGAAAGCTCAATGGCATTCCGGGAGACCTCGGTACAGCAGTAAATGTACAGTCCATGGTATTCGGAAATATGGGTGAGACCTCCGGTACAGGCGTAGCATTTACAAGAAATCCGGCAACGGGTGAAAATGGTATCTTCGGAGAATTCCTTGTAAACGCTCAGGGCGAGGACGTAGTAGCGGGCATCAGAACTCCGCAGCCTATCGCTGAGATGGAAACGGCGTTTCCTGAGGTGTTCAAGGAGTTTTGCAGAATCGCGGAGCTTCTCGAGAAGCACTATCGCGATATGCAGGATATGGAATTTACCGTTGAGAGAAATAAGCTCTATATGCTGCAGACAAGAAATGGCAAGAGGACAGCGGCAGCCGCTGTAAAAATTGCCGTTGAAATGGAGAATGAAGGTCTCATCACAAAGAAGGAAGCGCTCATGCGCATAGAGCCTTCTCAGATAGATCAGCTCCTGCATCCCGCATTTGACGCGGAAGCCTTGAAGAGTGCCCTAGTACTCACAAAGGGCCTCGCGGCATCCCCGGGAGCAGCCAGCGGACGTATCTACTTCAACGCGGCCGACGCAGTTTCCGCGGCAGCAAATGGCGAAAAAGCAGTGCTTGTAAGACTTGAAACATCACCGGAGGATCTTGCGGGCATGGTAGCTGCAGAGGGTATTTTGACTGCAAGGGGCGGTATGACTTCACATGCCGCGGTAGTAGCCAGAGGCATGGGCAAGTGCTGTGTATCAGGCTGCTCAGAAATCAAGGTGGATGAGGACGCAAAATTGCTTGAGGTTGCTGGAAAATCCTTCCACGAAGGCGACTATATCTCAATCGACGGTACTACAGGCATAGTATATGAGGGCGAAATCGCAACTGTAGCTCCTACTCTTTCGGGTGACTTTGGTACAATTATGAAATGGGCAGACGAGACCAGAACACTCAAGGTAAGGACAAACGCGGACAATCCGCGCGACGCAAAGCAGGCTGTGGAATTCGGCGCGGACGGCATAGGCCTTTGCAGAACAGAGCACATGTTCTTTGATGATGAGAGAATTCCGGCTGTGAGAAGGATGATTCTTGCGGATACGGAGGAGGAGAGAAGAGAGGCGCTTTCGTATCTGCTCCCTTATCAGAAGGCCGATTTCAAGGGCATCTATGAGGCGATGGGCGAGAGACCTGTGACTATAAGACTGCTCGATCCACCTCTCCACGAATTTTTGCCGCACACTCAGGAGGAGATTGAAATCCTCTCCAAGCAGATAAATGTGCCGGCTGAGAAGCTTGCAAAGAAGGTAGAGGAGCTTCATGAGTTCAATCCTATGCTGGGTCACCGCGGCTGCAGACTTGCTGTGACTTATCCTGAAATCGCTGAGATGCAGGCTGAGGCTATCATCACGGCGGCTATCGAGGTCAAGAAGGAGAAGAATGTGGATATCGTGCCTGAGATCATGATTCCGCTCGTAGGCATCGGCAAGGAGCTGGCATTTGTAAAGAAGGTCGTAGTAAAGACTATAGAGAAGTGCTTTGAGAAGGAGGGCGTGGAGCTCAAGTACATGATCGGTACGATGATCGAGATTCCGCGCGCGGCTCTTACGGCAGATGAGATCGCAAAGGACGCTGAGTTCTTCTCCTTCGGTACAAATGACTTGACTCAGATGACCTTCGGCTTCTCAAGAGATGATACAGGCAAGCTCATCAAGGAGTACAGGGAGCTCAAGATTCTGGACGAGGATCCGTTCCAGCAGCTTGATCAGGTAGGCGTAGGCAGACTTGTGAAGATGGCCTCAGAGCTTGGAAGGCAGACAAGGCCAAATATCAAGCTCGGAATCTGCGGAGAGCACGGCGGAGATCCGAAGACAGTGGAATTCTGCCACAGCATCGGACTCAATTACGTATCCTGCTCACCGTTCAGAGTGCCTATCGCAAGACTTGCGGCAGCACAGGCTGTGATCAAACAAAACTAGGCTATACTTATATAGGATCGAGAACGAGGGCAAAGTACCAACATTTGAAATTCTCAAGAAGATCGTCCGGGAATTAGCGATCCACCGCCGATTCAAACAGGTGGAGCGTATCGCTTGCGGCCATCGCAGGAATCCCAAAGGAATAATGCTTGTCACTGCCGTTGGAGATTTTCAGGCTGTCGTGCTCACGGGTGCAGTAGGTGCCGCCCCCGAAATGCACCAGCTCCTGCGGTTCATAAGTCCGCAGATAGGTCCGCAGATCCATCTCACGGGCCTGCGCAACGACCTCCGGCGGGATATATGGCATATGTTTCACCTCCGTTCTGACATAAAAATAGCCGAGGGGCTTTCAACATGAAAACCTCTCGGCTGTGTGATTATCTGCATATATCGCGACCGTTTTATATGCAGAAAGCGTTTAATAGTCCTTGCTTAGCAGAAAATCCGCCAGATACACAATCTTGACACCGTTGATGTTGCCTGCGGCCAGTTCATCCAGCGTCACCACATATTTCGGGTAATGGTCTTTGATTTCAAGCAGGTTGGCGACCTCCCGGTCGGATTCCTCCGGCAGATTGCGGCACACCTGTACATAGATTCGCTCGTCCCGCCGCACGGCTACGAAGTCGATCTCCTTGGTTGCATTTTTGCCGATATATACATCATAGCCCTTCCGCCGAAGCTCGAAGTACACGATGTTTTCCAGCATGGCGGCAACGGATTTCGGGTTAAAGCCTATCATGCAGTATTTGAGAGAAGCGTCCGCAAGATAGAATTTCTCCTGCGTTTTCAGGACGGTCTTGCCATGCATATCGTACCGCTGACAACGATAGATTACAAAAGCCTTTTCCAACCATTCCAGATAGTTATAGACTGCTTCCACCGAGAGGGAGCGCCCTTCGCCTTTCATGAATTTCACGATAGCATTGGCGGAAAAAGTCTTGCCGACATTCTCTACAACATACTTTACCACACGGTTGAACAGGTCAAAGTTCGTGATATTGTGCCGCTTGGTGATGTCGCTGGTGATAACGGAATTGTAGATCCCCTCGACGATCTGATAGGATGAACGCTCATCGAAGTTTCCGAGCGCAACAATGGGAAAGCCGCCCATACGGATATACTCGTTCAAAAGCTCTTTCGGCGTGCGGCCGCTGTCCTTCTTAAACTCCAGATATTCGGCAAAGGACAGCGTAAAAACAGGAATGGAGATATAGCGTCCCGTCAGATAGGTGGAGATCTCGCTGGACATCAGCTTAGAGTTGGAACCGGTCACATAAATATCGGTATTGGAATCCTCCAGCAGACTGTTGACCGCCTTTTCCCAGCCGTCCACCTCCTGCACCTCGTCCAGCAGAAGATAGTAGCGTTCGCTGTCGGCCATTTTCCCCTTGATGTCACGGTACATCTGCTTGGCGGTCATGCTGTCATCCAGTTCCTCCGAAGTATAGCGTAGCTGGATCATATGGTCTGCCGCAATGCCGCTGCCGAGCAGGTCGTCTTTCAGCATATCCAAAATGGTCGATTTCCCGCAGCGGCGAATTCCGGCAAGAATCTTCACCAGCGGAACATCCCGATAGGTTTTCAGTATATCCAAATAGTAGGGCCTAACGATCATGGTATCGCCTCCTTGCTATTAGTATAGCCAAAAACACCGCTTTGGTCAATAGTTTTTACTGAAATTCCAGAAAAACTTTTTATATGGAGTATCTTTTTCGACTTGCTTTGCATTTCTACTAACAGAAAAGCGGCGCAGATCTCTCTGCACCGCTTTCACCGTACTTATATCGCTTTGATTTTCTTGAGGTAGGCCACGGCATCGGTATGTCCGCGGAAGTAAATATGCTGCCGCTCCATGTCCTCCATTTGGCGGGCAAGGTTCAGATAGTCCACATACGCCCGTGCTGACCTTGTTGAAATCGGCATCACGCTCACCAACGACCGTTTCCCA
>CAVHIG010000007.1:0-45719 GCA_963636105.1 Anaerovoracaceae bacterium | reverse complement strand
GCCTACACCTACCTTCGGGACCGAATCGACTTGCACATGGTTCCGCAGGCAGCTTAGGCCTCGCTGAGTATGGGAAAATTTGAGGGTAGCTGTAGGATATTCTAAAAATTCGGATTTTAATTTGGATTTTTTTATAAAAAGCGTTGACTAAAAACAAAAAATAATGTACAATAACTATATTGTGTGAAAAAACATTACACATTTATAAGATGCCGGCGTGATGGAATTGGCAGACGTGCAGGACTCAAAATCCTGTGGTGGCAACACCGTATGGGTTCGACCCCCATCGCCGGCACCATTTTTATTTAGACGATTCTAAGGAGGATATATAATGGAACTTCTTGCACAGCTTGCACCTTTAATTCTTTTATTTTTGATAATGTGGCTTTTGCTTATCAGACCGCAAAAGAAGAGAGAAAAGGCTACAAATGAAATGAGAGCAAATATCAGTGTAGGCGATGAAATCGTTACTATCGGTGGTATCTGCGGCAAGGTTGTCAAGACAAAGGACGAGACGCTTGTGATTCAGGTAGGCGCAGACAAGACAAAGTTTGAAGTTATGAGATGGTCCATTTCCAGAGTAGTGTCATCAGATCCTAAGGCTGCCGGCAAGAAGGACAGAATTACCGAAGAGGAAGAAGCTCCAAAGAAGGTAATGCCAAAGAGAATGAAGAAGGCTGCTCCGGTTGAGGAAGCTGCTGAGGTAGCAGCACCTGTCGAGGAAGCAATTGCTGTAGCTTCTGCTGTAGCTGTAGAAGCGGAAGTAGTTGCTGAGGAGGCTCCTGCGGCTACTATGGACGAAGCTCCTGCTCAGGAAAAGGCCGAGTAAGCGCCAAACTAAATAGCAAAGCTAAAGCAGATGTCCTTGTGACATCTGTTTTTTTATGCAATGCTTTTCACGGCTTTTTCAATAAATTTACAAAAAATCAAGCTATAAATGACATAAAAACCATCTAATTCTCTTGTTTGGATGAATAAAAAGTAGTATAATGAATCGTTAAGAGTATCTGCTTGACGGAGAAATTACAATACATAAATTTGCAGACAGAAGGTGAAGTAGTAAAATGAGTTTAAAAATGAAAAAACTGCTGGCACTGATAGTGATCGTTGTCACTCTATTCGGGTGGTATGTAACGGTCTTCGGTATCGGCAGCATGGGTTCGATCAAGGATCAGATGAAATTCGGCCTAGATATCAATGGCGGTGTAAATGTTCTGATGGAAGCGGAGACAGATGCGACAGGCGCGGAGCTCAAGTCTCTTATGGAGCAGACACAGGCCGTCATTGAAAACAGAGTAAACCAAATGGGCCTTTCGGAGCCTGTAGTCACCATAGAAGGTGAGAAACGTATCAGAATAGAGCTGCCGGGCGCAGAAGACGCAAAGGAAGCTATAGATACTATAGGCAAGACAGCGCAGCTGCAATTTGTGCTTGCGGACGGAACCGTAGTACTCGACGGAAGTGATATCAAGAATGCTTCCATCACATCGGATTCAGAGCATGGTGGATATGCTGTATCGCTGGAATTTACATCAGAGGGAACAGATGCTTTCGCGGACGCTACAAGGACTGCGCTTTCAGGAAGCGTAACTCCTATGTCAGACGGTCTGTCCTCATCGATGATTCTCATTGTACTTGACGATGAAATCATTTCCTCGCCTGTAGTACAGAGCGTAATCACAAACGGAAACGCGGTCATTACAGCAGGCTCAAGCGGCGGCTTCCCACAGGATGAGGCTACAAACCTTGCGGCACTCATAAGAGGCGGTGCGCTTCCTGTATCCCTTACACAGGTGTCCACAACCGTACAGACAGCGACCATAGGTGAGAATGCGCTTGAAATGAGTGTAATCGCGGGTCTTATAGGTCTTATACTCGTATTTGCCGTAATGCTTATCGGATATCAGATGATGGGTCTTGCAGCTTGTGTAGCTCTTGCTCTCTATGTAGTGCTTGATCTTTGGGTAATGGTACTTTTGAACGCTGTACTGACACTCCCTGGAATCGCGGGTATAATCCTTTCGATAGGTATGGCAGTTGACGCAAACGTAGTAATCTTTACAAGAATAAGAGAGGAGATCGCAAACGGAAAATCCGTGCGTGTATCCATAGGCTCCGGCTTCAAGAGAGCCATGAGCACAGTCCTCGATTCGCAGATAACTACAATAATCGCTGCTCTCGTACTTTATATGGTAGGTACAAGCTCTGTAAAGGGATTTGCGCTTACTCTTATGATAGGTATTGTGCTCAGCATATTTACAGCAGTAGTTGTGACACAGCTTTTCATGGACATTCTCGGAGAGAGCAAGAAATTCTCACAGAAGAAGTTCTACGGAATGAGGGACGACAATACCGCAAAATTTGCGCTCAAAAAGCAATTTTACTTTGTAAAGCATAGAAAGATATTTTACAGCATTTCGGTGGCTATTATCGTGATTGGTCTTGTAGTCGGCGGAGTGAGAGGCTTCAATATGGGTATCGACTTTACAGGCGGTACTATGATGCAGATTGATTTCGGTCAGCAGGTAGAAAGCTCAGAGATAGAGGATGTGCTCAAGGAATATGACATAAATGACGCGCAGATTATATTCTCAGGTGACGCAAAGGAAGAGGCTATTATAAAGACGACTGTAGCTCTCGACAGCGATGACAGAGATGCTGTGGTAAATAGCTTGGTAGAAGCATTTGGCATTACCGAAGATGATGTGCTTGAGGTAAATCACTTTGGACCGTCTGTAGGTAATGAGCTCAAGGCAAATGCGATAAAGGCCGTGCTCATAGCAGCTCTCGGTATGCTCATCTACGTGGCTATCAGATTTGAATGGAAATTTGGTGTAGCTGCCGTCGCGGGTGTATTCCATGACGTATTGATCGTACTTGCCTTCTACGGACTGCTTCATATCACTATAAATAATCCATTTATAGCCGGTATTTTGACTGTAGTAGGATATTCCATAAATGATACTATTGTAGTCTTTGACAGAATCAGAGAAAATCTTGGAATTATGAAGAGAGGACATATGGAGGAGCTTATAGACGCAAGTATAAATCAGACCTTGTCCCGTTCAATAATGACAAGCTTTACTACTTTACTCGTAATGATACCGATGATTGCATTGGCAGGAAGCAGCATAAGAGAATTTATCATTCCGCTGTTTATCGGTGTAATCGCAGGCTGTGCTTCTTCAATATTTACATGCAGCCAGCTCTACTTTGATCTGACAAGACTTACAAGCGGCTCAAAGTACCAGGGAAAGAAGAGCAAAAAATAAAATTATCGTATAAGGTGAGAATATGCTTTCAAAAGAAGAGTTTTTGAACAAAATAACAGCAATAAATCCGAATTACAATACGGCTCTTGTCGGAAGAGCCTATGATTTGGGTATAAAAATGCACGGAACTCAGCTCCGAAAATCCGGTGAGCCTTATTTTATCCATCCTATTGCTGTGGCCATAATTTTGGCGGAGCTTGGAATGGATGATGAGACACTGGTAGCAGGGCTTCTTCACGATGTAGTGGAGGATACGAGTTATACAGAGGAGCAGCTCAAGGAAGATTTTGGCGAAAATGTAAAACTTCTTGTGGATGGAGTGACAAAGCTCGGTTCACTCAAATTTGAAAGCAAGGCTGAAAGACAGGCGGAAAACCTCAGAAAGATGTTTCTCGCCATGTCAAAGGATATCAGGGTGCTCATAATAAAGCTGGCTGACAGGCTTCACAATATGCGTACTCTGAATTATATGACAGAAGAAAAGATAAAAGAAAAAAGTCAGGAAACCATCGATATATATGCTCCGCTTGCAAGCAGGCTGGGCATATATACGATGAAATTTGAGCTTGAGGATACGGCATTCAAATATCTTGAGCCTGAGGCATATGAGGATATCAGAAAGAATGTCGCTGCGAAAAAGCAGCAAAGATCCGAAATTATAGACCATGTAATGTCCGAAATAAGAGAATCCCTCGACGATATGGATATCCACTACGACATCATGGGACGTTCGAAACATTTTTACAGCATCTATAAAAAGATGAAATTCCAAAACAAGCAATTTGACGAAATATTTGACCTTATGGCTGTGAGAGTCATAGTGGACACCGTCAAGGATTGCTATGCGGTGCTCGGCATAGTACATACGATGTGGAAGCCTATCCCGGGCAAATTCAAAGACTATATAGCAATGCCTAAGCCAAACATGTACCAGTCATTGCATACTACCGTAATAGGCGACAATGGAGATCCTTTTGAAATCCAGATACGTACCTATGAGATGCATAAGGTCGCGGAGTATGGTATTGCGGCGCACTGGAAGTACAAGGAAGGCATTTCCGCGGACAAGGAAGAGGTAAAGCTTGCATGGCTGCGTCAGACACTTGAGCTTCAAAAGGACATGAATGACCCTATGGAATTCATGGAATCACTGAAAGTAGATCTTTTCGCAAGTCAGGTATTTGTATTTACTCCGCGCGGAGAGGTCATAGAGCTTCCTTCTGGCTCTACGCCGCTGGATTTTGCCTTCAAAATTCACTCGGCGATAGGATATAAGTGCATAGGCGCAAAGATAAATGGTAAGATGGTACCTATCGACTACGTCCTTCAAAACGGAGATATAGTAGAGATAGTCACCTCATCAAATTCCAGCGGCCCGAGTACGGATTGGCTCAGAATCGCAAAGAGCACGGGCGCCAGAAGCAAGATCAGAAGCTGGCTCAAAAAAGAAAATAAGAGCGAAAATGTCGAAAAGGGCAAGGAGCTCCTTGAAAAATATGCCAAGAGAAAGGGCTACGATACTCAGCTTGTACTCAAGAGTACCTACATAAGCAGGGTGACAAGGGCTCTCAATGTAAACAGCGTAGATGAGCTCTACAGCCAGATAAGCCATGGCGGCTCGTTCCTCGCAAAGGTAGCCGGCATGCTGATCGGATATTATACGGAAGATTATCAGGCTGAGCAAAAGAAAAATGAGACAAATATAATAAATATTCCTGTAGAGGATCACAAAAAAGATAAAAAGTCCTCGGATAATAGCGCCGGCGTAAGTGTGGAAGGTGTAGAAAATCTTCTCATAAGATTTTCAAAGTGCTGCAATCCTGTGCCGGGGGATGAGATAGTAGGCTTTATCACAAAAGGCAGAGGCATATCAGTCCACAGAAAGGATTGTGTAAATATCGTCTCGATACCAGAAGAGGAAAAGCAAAGACTTATTGAAGTCAATTGGAATGCGAGCAAGGACAACAAAAATTACAACGCAGACATATCTATAGTGGCGGAGGACAGAAAGGGCCTGTTTACAGACCTTTCGAGAACCTGCGAGGATATGGGCGTGCATATAGCCGGTGTAAACGCAAAGAGCGGCAAGGAAAAAGATGTAAATATCGTCATGACCTTGTCCATCTCCAATACAAATCAAATGGAAAAGGTGCTCAAAAACCTGCGTAGTGTACCGGGCGTAGTAAACGTATATCGCAGCATGTAATATTTTAGCTTTGCTGCACAGTGGAGAAAAGAATTTTACGGAGTATAATATATGAGAGCAGTAGTACAAAGAGTCACATGTTCTGATGTGACGGTAGACGGCAAGATTACAGGCAGTATAGAGAAGGGCTTTATGGTACTTTTGGGAGTGGAAGACGGAGATACCGAAAAGGACGCGGCCTATATAGCGGATAAGGTGACAGGCCTTAGAGTTTTTGAGGACAGCGAGGGCAAGATGAATCTCTCTATAAAGGATGTAGGGGGACAGGTGCTTGCCGTATCGCAATTTACGCTGCTCGGTGATGCAAGGAAGGGCAAGAGGCCAAGCTTTATAAAGGCTGCAAGGCCGGAGGAGGCAAATGCCCTTTATAGAGATTTTGTAGACAAGGTAAAAAATGAGGGCATCGACGTTCAGGAAGGTATCTTCCAGGCGGATATGCTCGTAAGGATATATAATGATGGACCTGTAACGATACTCTTAGACAGCAAAAAGCTGTTTTAGAGAGCTGCAATGCAATCAGGACATTGCAAAAGCACTATTTGAAAGTGAGAGATTTTAGATGAAGATAACGAATATTCCAAGCGGTCCGCTTGATGTAAATACATATATAGTAGCAGATGAGGAGACGAAGAAGGCCTTTATAGTAGACCCTGGTGGACATAATATGCGTACGGTAAACCTTATCGCGGACGAGGGCTACGAGGTGGAATATATCATTTTGACACACGGCCACGGTGACCATATAGGCGGTGTGACAGAATATATGAAGGATTATCCGAAAGCAAAGCTTGTAGCGGCGCTTGCCGAAAAGGAGATGCTCGGTACGGCTCAATTCAACCTTTCAATGGATGTATGTTCAAAGAAAGTAGAGCTTGAGGCTGATATCTGGGTTGATGACGGAGACAGCCTGGATGTGGGCGATATGAAATTGCATTTTCTCATGACTCCGGGTCATACTCCGGGAGGAATGTGTATTTTGATAGATGATGTGCTATTTAGCGGAGACACTTTGTTCCGCCAGTCTGTAGGTCGTACAGATTTTGCGGGAGGCTCATTCAGACAGCTTGCAAAGTCGATTCGCGAAAAGCTCTTTGTGCTTCCGGACAATACAAAGGTATATCCGGGTCATATGGGCTATACAGATATAGGATTTGAGAAGAGGAACAACCCTTTTGTATAAGATTAGAATTAAAGGAATTGAAAATAAATACGAATTTGACGAGCTTATAAAGGTATTTTTGCAGCCGGACAGCTACGACCTCTACCTGGGCGAAAAGGAAAGCCCAGAAAAAAGCCGTAAGCTCTCGCAGTTTCCGCAAGAGGAAGAAACGGTCTATGAGAGTGAAATCGTCATAAATGAGGGCGGAAACGGCGCAAAGGATGACATCAAGCGCGAGATTTTCGAGAAGCTCTCGCTGCTTACAGGGAAGAAGCCGGATTGGGGCATACTTACGGGCGTGCGGCCTGTGAAGCTTGCCGGAGAGGTGCTTGATAAGCTCGGCAGCCGCGATGAAGCGAAGAAGCGTTTTGAGGATTTTTATTATCTAAGTCCTGAAAAGGCGGAGCTCATCATAGATACCTGCGAATATCAAAGGAAGATTTTGGGAAAACCGCCGGAAAATTCGCTTGGGCTCTATATCGGCATACCGTTTTGTCCCACAAGGTGCGTGTATTGCTCCTTTGCTTCAAATCAGGTGGGTGCGAGCGAGATTGAGCGATACATGACAGCCTTGCATAAGGAGATAGACGCCGTGGGCGATATGATGGCTGGAAAGAATATAGTCCCGGAGTCGATATATATCGGCGGCGGCACACCTACGACGCTTACGGAGGAGCAGCTTTCGGAGCTTTTGCGGCATATAAGGGCGGCCTTTCCTATGGATAAGGTAAAGGAATTTACCGTGGAGGCGGGACGTCCCGATACGATTACTGAAGGTAAGCTGCTTGCTATCAAGGAGTATGGCGCCGGCAGGATAAGTATAAATCCGCAATCGATGAAGCAGCGCACGCTTGAGCTCATAGGACGGGCGCATACTCCGGAGGATACCTGGAGGGCTTTTGAGATCGCAAAGAAGGTGGAGATTCCTGTGATAAATGCAGATCTTATCGCCGGACTTCCTGAGGAAAACGAGGCTGACTTTATAGATTCCTTGAAGAAAATGATAGTCGTGGGCGCGCAAAATATCACCGTCCATACGCTGGCTGTGAAGCGGGCATCAAGGCTTATAGAGCAGGATAAGGATTTTCATTATAAGCAGGCGGATATTGTGAGAAATATGCTTGCGGCTGCGCGGGAGATTCTCATCGGGGCAGCTTATCGTCCGTATTATCTTTACCGTCAAAAGCATATGGCGGGCAGCTTTGAGAATATCGGCTGGTGCAAGGGTGATACGGCTGGTATATATAATATAAGGATAATGGAAGAGGCTCAAAGCATTGTCGCTCTCGGCGCAGGGGGCATTTCAAAGGCATATTATCCGGAGGAAAACAGGCTTGAGAGAGTGGCAAATGTGACAAATTATGAGATTTACATTTCGCGGATCGATGAAATGATTGAAAGAAAAGAAAGAAATTTATTTTAGGAGGCAAAGACATGCTTACAAATATACCAAAAGGTACAAAGGACGTGATGCCGTCCGATTCCTACAAATGGCACTTTGTAGAAAAAGCTTTTGCTGACCTATGTGCGAGGTATGGGTTCAAGGAGATCAGAACTCCGGCATTTGAGCACACAGAGCTCTTTGCAAGAGGCATAGGCGAGACCACGGATGTGGTGCAAAAGGAAATGTATACGTTTAAGGATTATGCGGGCAGAAGCATTACCCTAAAGCCTGAGGGCACTTCTCCGGCTGTCAGGGCTTTTATAGAGCACAAGACATATGCTGACGTGCAGCCTACAAAGATGTATTATGTGACTCCATGCTTCAGATATGAAAAGCCGCAATCAGGCAGGCTTCGCGAGTTCCACCAGTTTGGAATAGAGACCTTCGGTACCGGAAATATGATGGCGGATGCAGAGATTATTTCTCTGGGCTATGATTTCCTATCGAGCCTGGGGGTAAAGGACGTGGAGCTTAGGATAAATTCCATAGGCTGTCCAAATTGCCGTAAAAAGCATAGGGAAGCGCTCAAGGCTTTCCTCGCTCCGAAATATGATGAGCTTTGCGACACATGCAAGACGCGTTATGAAAAAAATCCGCTCAGAATACTTGATTGCAAATCACCGATTTGCCAGGATCTTGTAAAGGGAGCGCCGCTTATGATAGATTATCTCTGCGACGAGTGCAAGGAAGCCTTTGATGAGCTTCAGGAGAATCTTACGGCTATGGATATTCCTTTTGTGGTAGATCCTGGAATTGTAAGAGGACTTGATTATTATACAAAGACAGCTTTTGAATTTGTATCAAATAATATCGGCGCACAGGGCACTGTGTGCGGCGGAGGACGTTACGATCACCTTATCGAAGAGGTGGGTGGACCTCCTATTCCGGGCGTAGGCTTTGGCCTTGGTATAGAAAGACTTCTCCTTGTCATGGAAGCAAATGGCGTAGTCATACCAAAGCCGGCAGGTACGGATGTATTTATCGTCTTTATGGGAGACAGAGCAAAGGCATTTTCGCTAAAACTCATGAGAAAGCTCAGAAACGACGGAGTTTGCGCAGAGATGGACATGCTCGCAAGAAATGTCAAGGGGCAGTTTAAATATGCTGATAGACTCGGTGCAAAATATACTGTGGTCATAGGCGACAATGAACTTGATGAGGGCAAGGTGACACTGAAAGATATGGCTACAGGCCAGCAAAGGCCGGTGGCTATTGAGGATATTACGGATGCAGTAAAGGAGAAATAATATGGGCATTTACAAGAGAACACATATGTGCGGCGTCCTACGAGCAGAGGATATCGGCAGAGAAGTGGTACTAAACGGCTGGATACAAAAGAAGAGAAATCTCGGCGGTCTCATTTTTTGCGACCTAAGAGACAAGACCGGAATTGTTCAGATTGTGTTCAACGATAAGATTCCACGTGAGCTTTTTGAAAAAGCCGACAGCCTGAGAAGCGAATATGTAGTAGGCGTAAAAGGCGTGGTAGCAGAGCGCGAATCCAAGAATCCTGGTCTGCCTACGGGAGACATTGAAATTCTTGCAAGCGATCTCATCCTATACTCAGAGGCTGATACTCCGCCGATTTATATCAAGGATGATGATAATGTAGATGACAATTTGCGACTGAAATATCGCTATCTCGATCTTAGAAAGCAGAAGATGCAGAGAAATCTCACCTTTAGACATGATATCGTAAAGCTTGCGCGGAATTATTTCTCTGACAACGGCTTTACAGAGGTAGAGACTCCTATGCTTATAAAACCTACACCGGAGGGAGCAAGAGATTACCTGGTACCTTCCCGCGTAAACAAGGGTAGCTTCTACGCTCTTCCTCAGTCACCGCAGATATTTAAGCAGCTGCTTATGGTGGGCGGAACTGACAGATATTTCCAGGTTGCGAAATGCTTCCGTGATGAGGACCTCAGAGCGGACAGACAGCCGGAATTTACACAGATAGACCTCGAAATGTCCTTTGTGGATATGGACGATGTCATAGAAATTCAGGAGGGCTTTTTAAAGAAGCTCTTTAAGGAAATCATGGGCGTGGAGATTGCGACTCCGCTTCCAAGACTTACTTATGATGAGGCGATGGAGAGATACGGCTCAGACAAGCCTGATACGCGCTTCGGTTTTGAGCTTAAGAAGCTTAATGATGTGGTAGCGGGCTGTGAATTCAGCGTATTTGCAAATGCTTTAGCGGCAGGCGGAGATGTAAGAGGCATCTGCATCACCGGCGGAGCTGATAAGTTCTCAAGAAAAGAAATCGACAAGCTTCAGGATGCTATAAAGCACTTCCGCGCAAAGGGTCTGGCCTGGATAAAGGTCGGAGACGGCGAGGTGCAGTCGCCTATAAATAAGTTCTTCACTGAGGAGAAGATGAAGGAAATCCTAAGCGTATTTGACGCAAAGGCTGGCGATCTTGTACTCATCGTAGCAGACAAGGCAAAGGTTGTATTTGACTCGCTCGGCTTTTTGAGACGTGATATAGCAAAGAAGCTCGGCCTACTTGACGACAAGCAATATAATCTTCTTTGGGTAGTGGATTTCCCTCTTTATGAGCAGGATGAGGAGACAGGTGACTTGAGCGCAATGCATCATCCGTTTACTTCACCGAAGGAAGAAGACATACCGCTTTTGGATACCGATCCACTCAAGGTCAAGGCAAACGCTTATGATATTGTCTTAAACGGCGTAGAGCTCGGTGGTGGTTCCATAAGAATACATGACAGGAATCTTCAGGCTAAGATGTTTGATATACTCGGACTTACTGAAGAGCAAAAGCAAAGAAAATTTGGCTTTATCCTGGAAGCGTTCAAATATGGCACGCCTCCTCACGGCGGACTTGCTTACGGACTTGACAGACTCGTAATGCTGCTGTCAGGTGAGCCATCCATACGAGAAGTCATTGCGTTCCCGAAGAATCAGAACGCTCAATGTATGGTATCAGAAGCACCGTCTTCGGCAGATGAAGCGCAGCTTCTCGAGCTTGGTATCGAATTGAGAGAAGAAGAAGAGTAAAATGAAATTAGGCATAATCGGAGGTACCTTCGATCCCATACACTATGGTCACATCTACCTAGCAAAAGAAGCCATGGAGGCTGCAAAGCTAGACAAGCTGATTTTTATGCCGGCGAGGCTGCAGCCCTTCAAGACCGGAGAAAAAATTACAGAAAGCTGGCATCGCCTTGAAATGACAAGGCTGGCAGCTTCCGACTTTCCGGGGGCGGAGGTATCTGACTATGAAATGAAAAGCTCGGCGCTTTCATATACAATAAATACCTTGCGAGCTATAAAAGAATCGCATCCTGTAGATACGCAGATATATTTTATCATAGGAACGGACGCGTTTCTGAAGATAGAGCTTTGGAAAGAGCCTCTTGAGCTTTTGACGGATTACTCATATCTTGTCGGCTCAAGACCGGGCTACAAGGAAAGTGAGCTCGATACGCTTATCTATCGGCTTGAAATGATTTATGGCGCAGATATCAAAAAAATTGAAAACAGGCAGATAGACATATCCTCAACAGAAATAAGAGAAAGACTTTCGAAGGGTGAGAGTATGTCAGAGTATTTGCCGCCGAGCGTGGAAAGGTACATAAAAGAGCATGATTTGTACAGATGATATTATAAAAAATTATATAGAAGAGCACTTCTCTGAAAAGCGCAGAGTGCATACGTATGGAGTAGTGGAAACTGCGGAGAAGCTGGCGCGTTTTTATGGCGTCGACACGGCGAAGGCGAAGACGGCGGCGCTGTTTCACGATATGTTCCGCGGAGTGAGCGTAGAAGAGCTCAACTCCTATGTGAAAGAGCTGGATCTCGATGAAAAATATCTAAACAATGCAAATCTCGCTCATGGAAAAATTGCGGCGGCTATTATGAAGCGCGACTATGGCATAGAAGACGAGGATATACTGAATGCCGTAAGCTTTCATACCACAGGGAGAGAGGGTATGTCGGATCTTGAAAAGGTGATATATATAGCAGATGCTATAGAACCGAACAGAGACTATCCGAGTGTGGAGCTTCTGAGAAAAGAAGCCTACGAGGGACTCGATAAGGTAATCCTTCTTTCCATGGAAAAGACTATAGAATTTGTAAGAAGCAAGGGTATGTATCTGGATGAAGATACAATACATGCCAGAGACTGGCTAAGGAGGAAAAATAATGAACACATATGACATTGCGATGCTGGCAGCAAAGACCAGTCTGGCGAAAAAAGGACAGGATGTACTCATTCTGGATATAGGAGAGAAATCATCCTTTGCCGATTATTTCGTACTGGCCTCCGGTATAAACGAAAGGCAAATAGAAGCCATTTCGGATGAAATTTGCGACGAGCTTGCAAAGCATGGACTTTTCCCTAAAAACATTGAAGGCAAAAGGACATCCGGATGGATCCTGATGGATTTTGAGGACGTTATAATCAGCGTATTTACAATGGATATGAGAGCAAAATATAATATCGAAAAAGTATGGGGCGATTGCCGCGCGATAGAAGTTAGTGATGATATGGAGGAATAAAAAATGGATGCAAAGTATAATTTTTCTCAGATAGAATCAAAATGGCAAAAATACTGGGAGGACAACAAACTCTTTAAGGTTACGGAAGATCCGGACAAGGAAAAGTATTATGTACTCGAAATGTTTCCTTATCCGTCAGGAAAGCTTCACATGGGTCATGTGAGAAATTACGCAATAGGTGATGTTGTAGCGAGACAAAAGCATATGGCAGGATATAATGTCCTTCACCCAATGGGCTTCGACGCTTTTGGACTTCCTGCTGAAAACGCGGCCATAAAGCATGGTATAGAGCCGAGCAAATGGACCTGGGACAACATTCATGAGATGGAGCAGCAGCTCAGACAGCTCGGCCTCTCCTATGACTGGGACAGAGAGGTAGTTACCTGCCATCCGAGCTATTATAAGTGGATGCAGTGGATCTTTATACAGTTCTTCAAGAAGGGTCTCGCGTATAAGAAGGAAAATCCTGTAAACTGGTGCCCGAGCTGCCAGACAGTACTTGCAAATGAGCAGGTAGTAGGCGGTTGCTGCGAGCGCTGCGGAAGCCCGGTAGGAAAGAAAAACCTTTCACAGTGGTATTTCAAGATTACAGATTACGCAGATAGACTCCTCGCAAATATCGACACTCTGACAGGCTGGCCTGCAAAGGTAAAGCTCATGCAGAAGAACTGGATAGGAAAGTCCGTAGGCGCTGAGATCGACTTCAAGATAAAGGGCGATGACAGAAAGCTTACTGTCTTCACTACAAGATGTGATACGCTCTTTGGTGTAACCTATATGGTACTTGCACCTGAGCATCCTTATGTACTCAGCCTCGTAGAAGGAAATGAGCAGGAAGCGGCTGTAAAAGAATATATCGACAAGGTACAGCACGTAAATGAAATAGAGAGAACCTCCACAACGAGAGAAAAGACAGGTGTATTTATCGGCAGATACGCGATAAATCCTATGAATGGTGAGGAAGTGCCTATCTTCATTTCCGATTATGTACTCATGGGATACGGCACAGGAGCCATCATGGCAGTACCTGCACACGATGAGCGTGACTTTGATTTTGCAAAGAAATTTGACCTCGAAATCATACCTGTAGTAGATCCTGGAAATCCTGATATCGATATAAATAACCTGGACGCTGCCTTTGTAGCTGAGGGTACAATGATCAATTCCGGAAAATTTACCGGAATGAACAATCGTGAGGCTATTGAAAAGGTAGCTGAATATCTTGAGGAAAATAAGCTTGGAAAGCGCACGACAAACTTTAAGCTTCGTGACTGGCTTATCTCAAGACAGAGATATTGGGGTACTCCTATACCTATGATAAATTGTGAGCACTGCGGCTGGGTGCCAGAAAAGGAAGAAAATCTTCCTGTAATCCTGCCTACAGACGTAGAATTTACAGGTAAGGGTGAGTCTCCTATAGCTTCGAGCAAGACCTTTGTAGATACGACTTGCCCTGTATGCGGCAGACCTGCAAAGCGCGAGATAGATACCATGGATACCTTCCTGGATTCATCATGGTACTTCCTCAGATATTGCGACGCAAAGAATGACAAAGAGGCCTTCGCAAAGGAAAAGCAGGGCTATTGGATGGATGTAGACCAGTATATCGGCGGTGTAGAGCATGCTATACTCCATCTGCTCTATTCCAGATTCTTCCAGATGGCACTCTATGATCTCGGTCTTGTAGACCATGAGGAGCCGTTCAAGAACCTCCTGACTCAGGGCATGGTAAATAAGGACGGCAAGAAGATGAGTAAGTCTATAGGAAACGTCGTAAGTCCTGCGGAGATCCTGGCAAAGTACGGCAGCGATACAGCGCGTCTTTTCATACTCTTTGCGGCACCACCTGAAAAGGAGCTCGACTGGTCTGACGCCGGTGTAGAAGGCTCTTACAGATTCCTGAACAGAGTATACAGACTCGTATATGATCTCGCTGAGGTTATAAAGGATGCTCCGGAAAGCTATACTCTCCAGAACAGCGATGATAAGGCACTTGCGTATGCCCTCAATACTTCTGTAAAGAAGGTAGCTGAGGATGTAGGCGGCAGATTCCAGTTCAATACCGCAATCTCCTCTATCATGGAGCTCGTAAACGAGATGTATCGTTACAGAGATAAGAAGGATATAAATAAGGGCCTCCTCAAGGACGCGGTAGAGAAGCTCGTGCTGGTACTCTCGCCGTTTACGCCGCATATCTGCGAGGAAATGTGGCAGCATCTCGGTCATAATGAGTCCGTATATACAGAGAGCTGGCCTTCTTATGATGAGAGTGCTCTGGTAAAGGATTCTGTAGAGATCGTAGTACAGCTCAATGGCAAGGTAAAGGAAAAGATCGATGTGCCGACAGGTCTTTCAAAGGAAGAATTCCAGACTCTTGTAATGGATGAGGAGAAGGTAAAGGCACTTCTTGACGGCAAGCAGATAATAAAAATTATCGCAGTGCCTGACAAATTGCTCAATGTAGTAGCAAAATAGTAAATAGCAAATCGGAAAGTATACGGCCGGAATTTTGAAAAATGCAGGCTGAACATTTGTGCTCGCATTTTTCTTCCGGCCTGAATTGGTAAAAGGAAGGAGTGAAGTTGCCAATAGATGAATAAAGAAACGGAAATTCAAAATCAAAAGGAGACAAATACAAATAATAGTAAAAAAAGCAAAAAAAGTAAAAGCACGGCTACAAAGGCAAAGTCTGCGGGAAATAAGGCAGCAAAGGCTACTGAGCTTGTAAAGGAGACTGTCGCAAAGACTGTGAAAAAGAAAAAGGCAGCGCCTTCAAAGGCTAAGGCTTCATCAAAGCCGGGCAGCGCAAAGTCTGCTCCTGCAAAGGGCGGTAGCGCAAAGTCGGGCGGACGTCAATCAGCTACAAAAGCAGCGAGCTCAAAAGCAGCTGCAAAATCCGTAGCCTCGGCTTCTTCGAAGGCCTCAAAGGCGGGCGCAAACGGCGATGTTTCCGCGGCAAAGCCAAAGACTGCTAAAAAGAGCCGTGAGAAGGCATTGCGAGTCATTCCTATCGGCGGACTCAATGAAATCGGAAAGAATATGACGCTGCTTGAGTACGGCGACGATATTATGATAATCGATTGCGGTATGTCATTTCCAAGCGATGAAATGTATGGTATAGACGTGGTCATTCCGGACTTCAGCTATGTTATAAAAAACAGTGACAAGCTGAGGGGCGTGGTGCTGACTCACGGGCATGAGGATCATATAGGAGGTATTCCTTACCTGCTCAAGGCGGTAAATGTTCCGATTTACGGGACGAGGCTGACGCTGGGGCTTGTGGAAAACAAGCTTAAGGAGCATGGAATTGCGGGAAATCTCAACAGAGTAAATGCCGGTGACAAGATAAAGCTGGGCTGCTTTGAGGTGGAGACTATAAGGACTACGCATTCTATCGCGGATGCCATATGCCTTGCTATAAAGACGCCGGCGGGCATGGTTTTCCATACGGGAGATTTTAAGGTGGACTATACGCCGGTGGATGGCGAACCTATAAATTTTGCAAGGCTTGCGGATATCGGTTCAAAGGGCGTGCTTCTGCTTATGGCGGACAGTACAAATGCCATAAGACCGGGCTTTACGCCGTCTGAAAAGGTTGTAGGAAGGACGCTTGCAAATATATTCCGGGGCTCAAAGGCGCGTATAATTATAGCAACTTTTTCCTCGAATGTGCACAGAGTGCAAAAGATTATAGACAATGCCGTGATGAACGGCAGGAAGGTGGCGATTTCCGGCCGCAGCATGGTAAATGTAGTGAGCCTGGCTATAGAGCTCGGATATCTTAAAATACCGGCGAATACCCTTGTGGATATAAATAAGATAAAGGGGATTCCGGATAGTGAGCTTGTAATAATCACGACGGGAAGTCAGGGCGAGCCGATGTCTGCGCTTGCGAGAATGGCGACATCGGAGCATAAGTCGGTGCAGATAAAGCGGGGAGATATGATTATCCTGTCTTCTACTCCGGTACCCGGAAATGAAAAGACTGTCTCAAATGTAGTAAACAGGCTGCTTGAGAAGGGCGCTGAGGTTATATATTCTGATATTGCGGATACTCATGTATCGGGACATGCTTGCCAAGAGGAGCTTAAGCTGATACATTCTTTGATAAGACCAAAGTATTTTATGCCGGTGCATGGAGAGTACAGACATCTGAAACAGCACGCTTTTATAGCGCAGACGCTTGGGATGCCTGAGGAAAACATTCTGATTCTTGAAAACGGAAATGTCCTCAATGTGAGCAAAAATAGATTTGAAATCGCGCCTGAGGAGGTGCCTGCGGAAGCAGTGCTTGTGGATGGCCTTGGCGTAGGCGATGTAGGAAATATCGTGCTTCGAGACAGAAAGCTGCTTTCGGAGTCCGGACTCATTATAGTTGTGGCTGCTATAGAGCAGGCAAGCGGTATGGTATGCTCGGGGCCGGATATAATATCCCGTGGCTTTGTATATGTGAGAGAAAATGAGGATTTGATAGAGCAGGCGAGAAAGATTGTAATAAGGACTCTCGAACGTAGTACAAAGGAAAACTTTAAAGACTGGAACGGGCTGAAATCCGCCGTAAGAGACGATTTAAGAAGATTTATTTATGAAAAAACTCAAAGAAGTCCAATGATTTTGCCGATTTTCCTTGAGGTATAAGATAAATTTTGTACTTTTATTATATTTTGAAAGGAGATAGCCATGAATGTTTATGATGAGGCGCACAGCCTGTCAAGAGCGATAAAGGAATCAGAAGAATACAAGCAATATGAAGCCGCAAAAGCTGCTGTAAACGCAAACGCGGAGCTTGCTGCTATGATAAAGGATTTTCAGACAAAGCAATTTGAACTTCAGGCGAAGCAGATGATGGGCGAGGAGCTGGGTCCTGAGCTTACAGAGACGGTACAAAATCTCTACGGCGTCATGATGAGAGATCCTCTCGCGGCTGAATATATGCAATGCGAGATGCGCTTTCAGATAATGATGGGCGATGTATATAAGATTCTGGGAGATGTCATGGGCATAGAGCAGCCTGCAGAATAGGATCTATTGCAAGCGACTGAAGTCCGTTTTTTACAGGGAGCGTCGCGAAAAATTTACAAAAAAAGGTTTTGTAGCAGTTTTTTCGTGACAATGCCATACATGATGTGATAAAATATAAAAAGTTGAATAGTAAGGAGAGATTTTCATTATGATTTATGCAAGCGATTTTAGAAAAGGTGTAACTTTTGAAATTAACGGAGAGCCTCATGTAGTGCTTGACTTCCTTCACGTAAAGCCGGGCAAGGGCGCAGCTTTCGTAAGAACAAAATACAAGAATATCATCACAGGCGCTACAAGAGAAGAAGCCTTCAATCCGGATGACAAATTTCCAAAGGCACATATAGAGACGAAGATGATGCAGTACCTCTATAATGACGGTGAGCTCTACTACTTCATGGATCAGGAGACATTTGAGCAGGTTCCTCTTATGCAGGAGCAGGTAGAAGACGCTATCAGATTCCTTCGTGAAAACGATGAGGCTACTGTAAAGTTCTATAAGGGCGCAGCTTTCCTCGTAGAAGCTCCAAACTTTGTAAACCTCAAGGTTATAGAGACTGAGCCGGGTGTAAAGGGAAATACTGCTACAAACGTTACAAAGGCTGCTACTGTAGAGACAGGCGCTGTAGTACAGGTACCTATCTTTATCGAAGAGGGCGAGCTTATTCAGATCGACACAAGAACAGGTGAATATCTGGGCAGAGCAAAATAATATAAAAGAAAGCTTTGGGGGACGTGTATGCTTTTACGTCCCCTTTTTGCATTTTGTAAAGGTATATATTTTTACTTGATTTTGGAAATTTGGCTTTTGAGGGCTGTCTCTTCTAAAATCAGAAAGGCAACAAATGGAAAATATTGAAAATACAAGAACAGGAAGAGGCGGAAAGAGACGCAAGAAAAAGAAAAAGCTTGCTCTTCCACTTATACTCATTATAGTTTTGCTGCTTGCGGGAGTGCTTGGCTACAATGCTTATGTGGGCGGTGCTGAAAAGCCATATAATGCGGATGATACAGAATTTTACAGCATTACAGTGCCAAGCGGTGCCTCCACAACATCCATAAGTAAGCTTTTGGAAAGCGAGGGCATCATAGGCTCTGCTTCGAAATTCAAGGCTCTTGCAAAAAAGGAAGGCTATGACGGAAAATTCCAGGCGGGCGATTATTCACTTTCGCCTTCTATGAGCGGCACAGAGCTGATGGATGCGCTATGCTACGGAAAATCAAATACTGCGCGGTTTACGCTGCCTGAGGGTCTTCGCATTGCGGAAACTGCGGAGAAGCTCGCAAGCCAGGGCGTAGTGGATTCTGCGCAGTTTCTCGCGGAGCTTTCGGAGGGAGACTTTGATTTTAATTTTGCAGGGGAAATTCCGGACAGTGTGAGCGGCGAAAACAGGTATGAGGGCGTGCTCTTCCCTGAAACATATGATGTCTACGCAGATGCGAGCGCGCATGATGTGATAGAAAAGCTTCTCACGCAATTTGATAAGGTCTTTGATGAGGAGGCCTATGCAAGATGCGAAGAGCTCGGCTATACGCCGTATCAGGTGCTGACAATCGCTTCTATTATAGAGAAAGAGGCGAAGGTAGATAAGGATAGAGAGCTTATATCAAGCGTAATCTACAACAGACTTGCTATCGGTCAGAATCTTGAGATGTGCTCGACGGTGCTGTATGCTCTTGGAGACAATAAGGGCTATGTGACATTGCAGGATACAAAATATGATTCGCCATACAATACTTATATGTATGCCGGACTTCCGCCGGGACCTATATGCTCACCGGGAGCAAAGGCCATAGAAGCGGCGCTTTATCCTGCTGATACGGATTACTATTATTTTGTTGTAAGTGAAAAGCTTGATGGCTCACATAACTTTGCTTCTACTTATGGTGAATTTTTGAAATATAAGGAAAAATATCAAAAGGCGATAGCTGAGTCTGAGTAAAAATAAGCGAGTCAGTATCGGTAAATACTTTCTGCAATGTACTGAAAGGAAGATTGAGATGAGCAATATAACTAATGATAAAGTCGTAGAATTTGTAAACGGCTATTATGTGCCTCTTTCAGAGGAGCTGGCGGCTATGCGTGCTGTCGCGGAAGAACGGCATATTCCTATTATTTTGAGGGATACGGAGACTCTTCTTTTGAATCTCATACGCATTCAAAGGCCAAATCGCGTGCTTGAGATAGGAAGCGCGATAGGTTATTCTTCAGCATGCTTTGCGACTGCTATGGGTGATGGAAGAGTCATTACGATTGAACGTGATGAGGATATGTATGAGGAGGCTGTGGAGAATTTGGCTGCTCTAGGCCTTTCAGAGCGTGTGCATGTGCTCAAGGGTGATGCTCTTGAGAGGATGGAAAGGCTGTCCGTGCAGATGCATACGGAGGGACTTGCGCCATATGATTTTGTCTTTATAGATGCGGGCAAGAGTCACTATAAGGAATTTTGGGATGCGTCCATGAAGCTTACGCAAAAGGGATCCGTGATTGTATGCGACAATGTACTCTTTCACGGACGTACGGTTTCGGATGAGTATGATCCGGATGGAAAGTATAAGACAAATATCAGGAAGATGAGGGAGTTTGTAGACTTTCTTATGGATTTTGAGGGTGCTGACACCTCGCTTCTTTCAGTGGGTGACGGACTCACTATAAGTATCTTGAAATAAAAAAGGAGAGTTTTGGATTTTGAAAAAGAAGAAAATAGAATTGCTCGCGCCCGCAGGGGATCTCGAAAAGCTGAAAATAGCTGTGGATTATGGCGCGGATGCCGTATATTTTGGCGGAGAGATGTTTAGTCTGCGTGCCGGAGCCGGAAATCTGACGATCAAGGATATGAAGGAAGGCCTCTCATATGCTCATGAAAAGGGTGCAAGAGCTTATCTTGCTATGAATATTTTTCCGCACAATGAGGATATAAAGCCGCTTGAAAGGTATTTGAATAAAATAAAAGATCTTCCGATAGACGGCTTTATTGTCTCTGATCCGGGTGTGATAGAGCTTGTGAAGGAGATTATTCCGGATGCTGAGCTGCATCTTTCTACGCAGGCGAACATGACAAATTACAAAACAGCGCAATTCTGGGCAAAGCAGGGCTTCAAGAGGATTGTACTCGCAAGAGAGTTGACAATAACGGAAATACGTAAACTAAAACGCGTAATGGGAAAGGACATGGAATTTGAGGCCTTTGTGCAGGGCGCTATGTGTATATCATATTCAGGCAGATGTCTTTTGAGCAATTTTATGATTGAAAGAGACGCAAATCGCGGAGCCTGTGCTCATCCATGCCGCTGGAAGTATGCACTTGTAGAGGAGCAAAGACCGGGGCAGTATTATCCTATAGAGGAGGATCAGCGCGGCACATATATTTTAAATTCCAGAGATCTTTGCATGATAGAACATCTTCCGGAATTGATAGAAGCGGGTGTCTCCTCTGCAAAGATAGAAGGCAGAATGAAGAGTATTTTCTATGTAGCTACGATTGTGAGCGCCTATAGAAAAGCGATAGACGCATATTACGCGGATCCGAAAAATTATGTATTCAAGGAGGAATGGCTTTCTGAGCTGAAGAAGGTGAGTCACAGAGAATTTACTACCGGATTTTTCTTCAATAAGCCTACAAATAAGGATCAAAACTATCAGACAAGCGCATATACGAGAGATTATACCTTTGTAGGTCTTGTAAAAAGCTACGATGAGTCTACGGGCATGGCTGTTGTGGAGCAGAGAAATAAGATGTGCATAGGTGATGAGATCGAAATTTTCGGTCCTTATACGGACTTTTTTACACAAAAACTTGAGGTGATGCTCGATGAGGAAGGGACGCCTATAGAGAGTGCACCGCATCCTCAGCAGATACTCAAAATCAAAATGGCAAAACCGGTTGGCAAAAACTTTATGCTCAGGAAGAAAAAGGAATAAAGCTGCAAGAACACGAGCTTTTTTGTGATTGTGAGCTAAAAAATATCGGAAATCGTCGTTTTGACAAACCAAAAAAGCAAGCAATTGCAAGGCTTCGCAAAAGTTTCTTTAAAATATCATCATAGCTCGAAAATTCTGAAAATTAAAATCGGCATTTTGATTTAAGCTTCGCTTTAGCGAAGCTTTTTTCGCGCAGTGAAACTTATTGACGGTTTCTTTTCTTCTCACGAAAAAATCATCAAGTCGACTTTTTTTCAAAAAAGGTCTTTAATATAAGTATGCAATTGTACATGTGTATTTTTTATTGAGAAACGGAGGAATTTTTAATATGGGTAAGATTATGAAGATTCTTGACGGTAACGAGGCTGCGGCTTATGTCGCATATGCGTTTACAGAAGTAGCGGGTATATTCCCGATTACACCGTCATCGCCAATGGCAGAGAAGACAGACGAATGGTCAGCCAATGGCAGAAAAAACATTTTCGGACAGGAAGTAAGAATCGTAGAGATGCAGTCTGAGGCAGGTGCAGCTGGTGCTATACACGGAGCTCTCGAAGCAGGCGCACTCGCAACTTCCTTTACATCATCCCAGGGACTTATGCTCATGATCCCTACGATGCACAGAATATCAGGACAGAGACATCCTGGAGTTTTGCATGTAGCTGCCAGAACTGTAGGTACTCACGCATTCTCAATATTTGGAGATCACTCCGACGTTATGAACTGCAGACAGACAGGCTTTGGTATGCTTTCCACAGGAAGTGTACAGGAAGTTATGGATCTCGCAGCTGTAGCTCATCTCTCAGCTATAAAGGCAAGAATTCCTTTCATGCATTTCTTTGATGGTTTCAGAACATCACACGAAATTCAGAAGGTAGAAGCTCTTGAATATGATGATTTCGCAAAGCTTGTAGATTATGACGCAGTAGAAGCTTTCAGAAACAACGCTCTTAATCCAGAAGCTCCTCTGATGAGAAGTACAGTTCAGAATCCTGACGTATACTTCCAGGTAAGAGAAGCAAGCAATGCTGACTACGCAGCACTTCCTGGTATTGTACAGGGTTACATGGATGAGCTCAGCAAGCTTACAGGTCGTACATATAAGCTCTTCAATTACTATGGCGCAGCTGATGCAGACAGAATCATCATTGCAATGGGTTCTGTAAGCGGAGCTATCAGAGAAATGGTTGAGCATCTCAACGCACAGGGTGAAAAGGTTGGTTACCTGCAGGTACATCTCTACAGACCTTTCTCAGCTGAGCATATGCTTGCTGCAATTCCGGCATCTGTCAAGAAGATTTCCGTAATCGACAGACTCAAGGAAGCAGGCGCTGTAGGCGAGCCTCTGTTTGAGGACGTATGCGCAGCATATATCAACGTAGAAAAGAAGCCGGAAATCTTCGCAGGAAGATATGGACTTTCTTCAAAGGATACTACTCCTGCACAGATCAAGGCTATCTACGACAACATGAAGCTGGCTGAGCCGATGAATCACTTCACTGTAGGTATTGAAGATGACGTTACACATCTTTCACTCCCTCTCGGTGAAAATATCATCGTAGAGCCGGAAGGCACTATCAGCTGCAAGTTCTGGGGACTCGGTTCCGACGGTACTGTAGGAGCAAACAAGAACTCCATCAAGATCATCGGTGAGACTACAGATATGTACTGCCAGGCATACTTTGAATATGATACAAAGAAGTCCTTTGGTATCACAAAGTCACATCTTAGATTTGGACATAAGCCAATCAGCTCGACTTATCTCGTAACAAGAGCAGATTTCGTAGCATGTCACAACCAGAACTATCTCACAAAGTATGACATTATTTCAGAGCTCAAGCCAAACGGCACATTCCTTCTCAATTGCGAGTGGGGCGTAGATGAGCTTGAGGCAAATGTCCCTGCAGAGATCAGAAAATATATCGCTGACAACAACATCAGCTTCTATATTATAGACGCAAATAAGTGCTCACAGGAGCTCGGTCTTGGAAATCGTTCAAATATCGTACTCCAGGCTGCATTCTTCAACCTCGCGAAGGTTATTCCTGTAGATGAGGCTGTAGCTCACATGAAGGCTGCTGTAAAGAAGACTTATGCAAAGAAGGGTGACAAGATCGTTCAGATGAACATCGACGCTATCGATGCTGGTATCAATGCCGTAGTAAAGGTAGACGTTCCGGCAAGCTGGAAGAACGCAACAGAGGCTGCAAAGGCAGAGGATGATGCAAATCTTCCTAAGTTCATCAAAGAACTCCTTATCCCTATGAATGCACAGAAGGGTGATACTCTCCCTGTAAGCAAGTTTGTAGATATGAAGGACGGTACAACACCTCTGGGTACTTCCGCTTATGAAAAGAGAGGTATCGCAACGCATCTTCCTGTATGGAACAAGGATGCTTGCCTCCAGTGCAACCAGTGCTCATTTGTATGTCCGCACGCAGTAATCAGACCATTCCTTTTGGATGAGGCAGAGGCTGCAAATGCTCCTGCAGGCTTTGAAATGGTAGACGCCAAGGGCGGAGCACTTAAAGGATTCAAATATTCACTTCAGATCAGTACGCTCGACTGCACAAGCTGCGGATGCTGCGTAGAGGCTTGTCCAAAGAAGGATGAGGCTTTGAAGTTTGTACCGGCTCACGATGTAGATCTTGACCAGACAAATTGGAACTATGCCGTTACTATAAAGGAAAAGACAGACAAGGCAGACATGTACTCAGTAAAGGGCAGCCAGTTTAAGCAGCCGCTTCTTGAGTTCTCAGGCGCTTGCGCAGGTTGCGGAGAGACTCCTTACATCAAGCTTCTTACTCAGCTGTACGGTGATAAGATCTATATCGCAAATGCTACAGGTTGTACTCAGGCTTGGGGTGCTGCAATGCCTTCTATGCCATATTGCAAGAATCAGGAAGGTAAAGGCCCTGCTTGGTCAAATTCACTCTTCGAAAACAACGCGGAGTTCAGCTATGGTATGTGCCTCGCTGTAACTCAGCAGAGAGAATCCGTAAAGATGGATGTAGAAGCTCTCAAGGCTGTAACTGCTGATGCTGACCTTAAGGCTGCTATCGAGGCTTGGGAAGCAAGCTACGATGATCTGGATGCTTCCGCAGTTTCCACTAAGGCTCTCATCGCTGCTCTGAACGCATCGAAGGCTACTGGAGATGAAAAGAAGATTGTAGATACTATCATCCGCAAGAAGAATCATCTCTCCAAGAAGACCATGTGGATGGTCGGCGGCGACGGATGGGCATACGACATCGGTTACGGCGGACTCGACCACGTATTCGCAATGGGCGAAGATGTAAATGTACTCCTCGTAGATACGGAAGTATATTCAAATACAGGCGGACAGTCCTCGAAGGCTACTCCTATCGGAGCAGTTGCACAGTTCCAGGCTGCCGGCAAGAAGACAAAGAAGAAGGATCTCGGTCTTTTGATGATGGCTTACGACGATGTATATGTAGCTCAGGTATCCATGGGCGCAGACAAGAATCAGCTTATGAAGGCATTCAAGGAAGCAGTTGAGCATAAGGGACCTTCAATCATCATCGCATACGCACCTTGCATCAACCACGGTATAAAGAAGGGTATGAGCAGTGCTCAGGACGAGATGAAGAGAGCGGTTGAATCCGGATATTGGAATCTCTATAGATATTCTCCTGAGACTAAGCACTTTACGCTTGACTCCAAGGAGCCTACGATGGAGCTCAAGGACTTCTTAAAGGGCGAGGTAAGATACGCTTCACTTGAGATCACATTCCCTGATAACGCAGAGAAGCTCTTCGCAGAGGCGGAGACTGCGGCAGCAGAGAAGTACGAATACTACAAGAAGAGAGCTGAAAACTAATAAAGGAGAGGCAAGCAATGAATTTCAGAGACGAATACAATAAAAAATTGCGTACGCCTGCTGAAGCTGCAAAGATAGTTAAGAGCGGGGACTGGCTTGATACAAGCATGTCCCTCGCTTTCCCAACTTTGATGGATGAAGCTATTGCAGCCAGAAGGGATGAATTGACGGACGTAAAGATCAGAGGATATATGGCTTTGCAGCCTATCAAGATGGTAGAGTGTGATCCGGAGAGAGAGCATTTTATCTATAATAGCTGGCACTGCTCCGGCTATGAGAGAAAGCTTTGCGATAAGGGTCTTTGCAACTATATTCCTATGGTATTCCGCAATATGGCTGCTTACTATGAGAATTTCCTCGATGTGGATGTGGCTATGATGTCGGTGCCTCCGATGGATGAGCACGGATATTTCAACTTTTCTGTTTGCAACGCAACGGCCAAGGCTACACTGAATAAGGCAAAGGTTATCATTCTTGAGATAAATGAGAATTTGCCTAAGGTATATGGCAGATCTGATGAGCTTATACATATTTCTGAGGTAGATATGGTTGTTGAGGGTCCTCACGGTCCGCTTATTGAGCTCGGTTCGCCTGAAGCTACGGAAATCGACAAGACGATTGCAAAGTATGTGGTTGATTCCATGGTAGACGGTTCTACAATCCAGCTCGGAATCGGCGGAATGCCAAATGCTGTGGGCAATATGATTGCAGAATCAGACCTTAAGGATCTTGGTATACATACAGAGATGATGGTAGATGCATATCTTGCTATGTATGAGGCCGGAAAGATTACTAACGCACGCAAAACGATAGATCGTTATAAGGGCGTATTTGGATTTGCTCTTGGTTCACAAAGACTTTATGACTGGATCAGGGAAAATCCGAGTGAGGTTACGGCTCCTGTGGACTATGTAAATCGTCCTGAGGTAATCGCGCAGCTTGATAATTTCGTTTCGGTAAATAACTGTATTTCTGTGGATCTCTACGGACAGATTTGTGCAGAGAGCGGCGGTACAAGACATATAAGCGGTACGGGCGGACAGCTCGATTTCCTTACAGGCGCATTTATGTCGAAGGGCGGCAAGGCATTTATCTGTATGACTTCATCATATACCGATAAGCAGGGCAATCTCAAGTCGAGATTCTGTCCTACATTCAATGGTGATATAGTAACTGATCCGAGAAGCCAGGGCTTCTATCTCGTAACAGAATATGGCATTGTAAATCTTGCCGGCAAGACTACATGGGAAAAGGCTGAGGCTATCATTTCTCTTGCAAATCCTGTACACAGAGATGAGCTCATTGCAGCAGCTGAAAAGCAGAAGATTTGGAGAAGATCAAATAAGAAGTAATCACCAAAATTTCAAAATATATGCGTATCGAAAGCAGGCTGTTCACTAATGAACAGCCTGCTTTCATTAAGTTTCAAGATGGCATATTATATCATAAGTTCTTCTTTAAATTATATTGGACTTATGATATAATCAGAAGTGAATTAAATTTTTTTGTTGAGAGACCATTTGTCTTGCGGAAGGGGTTTTGAATGTCCGCATGTATGCATTTGGTTCTTATTTAAAGGAGAGTGAACAAAATAATGCCTGACCCCAGTAGTACGCCGCTTGCGGCACAGCTTATATTTCTTTTAGTTTTAATCGTTATAAATGCGCTCTTTGCAGCGACGGAGATGTCGATTGTCTCTGCGAATAAGAGCAAGATCAAGCTCATGGCTCAAGACGGAAATAAGAAGGCCGAGCTTTTGCTGGATCTTCTCGATGAGCCGAATAAATTTCTTTCTACGATACAAGTGGCTATCACTTTTGCCGGATTTTTGGCAAGTGCTTCGGCTTCTGTCAGCATGTCAGACAGCCTGGGCGCTCTTATTTCTACGCTTGGAATTCCTTACGGAAAGCAGATAGCTGTTGTAATTGTCACGCTGATACTTTCGTATGTGACGCTGGTGCTCGGGGAACTTTATCCTAAGCGCATAGCCCTGCATCACTCGGAGACTATCGCCGTTTCCGCGGTAAGGCCTCTACTATTTTTCTCTAAAATACTCACGCCATTTGTATGGATTCTTTCGAAAACTGTGGATCTCATGCTCATAATTACAAGGCAGCAGATAGAACCGGAGGAGGAAGAGTTTTCAGAGGACGAGATTATGTCTATGCTTGAGGCGGGACAGGAGTCCGGAGAGCTCAAGGAAGAGGGTCTCAAGATGATAGACAGCATTTTTGAGTTTGACGACAAGCTGGCTTATGAGATTATGACTCCAAGGACGGATGTCTTTGCGATAGATGCAGATGACCCCGCGGAGGAATATATGGATGATATGATGGAACTCACTTATTCCCGAATTCCGATATATCAGGATGATGTGGACAATATCATAGGCATACTTCATATCAAGGATTATCTCATCAAGGCGAGAGAGGTGGGCTTTGATAATGTGCGCGTGCGCGATATCATGAGAAAGCCGTATTTTGTGCCTGAGACGAAAAATATAGATGCGCTTTTCTTTGATCTTAAGAAAACGAAGCAGCATATGGCCATCCTTATAGATGAATATGGGGGATTTTCCGGTATCTGCACGATGGAGGACATAATCGAGGAGGTTATGGGCGATATCGAGGATGAATTCGATGAGGATGAGCAGGATATAGTGAAGGTTGACGATAATACTTATCTGGTAAAGGGATTTGTGAGCCTGGACGATTTGAATGATGAGACGAATCTTGAGATTGAATCGGAAAATATTGAGTCCGTGGGCGGCTTTGTCCTTGAGCTTTTGGGTGAGATTCCGGAGGAAAATTCGCCGGTAAAGCAGACTGTGCAATACGAAAATCTCACATTTACTATTGAGTCCTTTAAAGACAGGCGTGTGGAGCTTGTGAGACTTCATGTAGAACCTGAGGAGGATGAGTGTGAGCCGCAGGAAGAGGAGAAAAAGAAGGACAGGGACAAGAAAAAATCCAGGGATAAGGATACTCAGCCTAATCAGGACGTTGAAATTTCCAATGCCGTGTGATAGAATACCATAGGATTGTTTTTTGAACTCAAAACAATTTATATCCATTTATTTAAAGGAGAATTATGAGCAGCATTACGATTTCGGATGATGTGATAGCTATATGCGCCGTAAACGCGACGCTCCGCACAAAGGGTGTAGCTTGTTTTTCCAGCGGTATCACAGACACACTTTCGAAAAACATTCTCGGAAAACAGCCGCTTTACAAGGGCGTAAAGGTCGCACGCGAGGATGATGGTATTCATCTTGATCTGTATATATTGGTAAGCTATGGGACAAATATACCTTCTATGGCCTGGGATATTCAGGAAAATGTAAAGCATGAGGTTGAGAGTATGACTGACATGGAGGTCAAGGCGGTAAATATACACGTTCAAGGTGTAAAGTTAAAAGAAGGCAAGGAGCAAAATAATGAGTAGAAGCTTGACAAGAGAGCTTGGAATGCAGCTAATATTCCAAATGGGAGCACAGAATGACTTTGGCGAAGACATAAGAGAGCGCTTTTTAAAGGATCACGAAATCTCCCCTCAGGACAAAAAATATATCATACTTTTATGCGATTCCCTTAAGGAAAATCTTTCAGATATAGACAGCTTGATAAATAAATACAGCAATGGCTGGACGACGGCTCGTATGCCGAAGGTGGATCTTGCAATCGCAAGACTTGCTGTGACGGAAATGTTTTACGTAGAAGCCACACCGCTGGCAGTGGCTATAAATGAAGCTGTAGAGCTTGCGAAAAAGTATGGAGGCGACAATTCGCCTAAATTCATAAACGGTCTTTTGGGAAAAATCGCAAGATCAAAGGACGAAGAATAAGAATCCGCAAGTGGAGCAGGGTAAATAAGATCAGCAATATAAAATGAGCAATATACAAAAAAATGTTTTAGGCATAGATACAAGCAATTACAAGACTTCTGTAGCTCTTGTGGATCCACAGGGCAATATTTTGGCAGACTGTCGCCGCTTTCTTCCCGTAAAGCAGGGAGAGCGCGGTCTCAGACAGTCGGACGCGCTTTTTCATCATATAAAGGCGCTGCCTGAGCTCATGGAGGATGCAGGCCTCGCGGACATAGGAGCCGTGGCCGTTTCCACAAAGCCAAGACCTGTAGAAGGTTCGTATATGCCTGTATTCAAAGCGGGCGAATGCTGTGGCAGGAGTGTTGCGGCAGCACTTGGCGTGCCTTTTTTCGAATTTTCGCACCAGGAAGGTCATATCGAAGCGGTGAAGCATTACTCGGCCTTTTGCGAGCTCGATGAATTTCTTTGCTATCATATTTCGGGCGGCACCTGTGAGCTTCTCTGCGTAAACGGCGGGGGCATCTCCATAGTAGGGAGGTCGCTTGATATATCCTTCGGTCAGGTGCTCGACAGGCTCGGTGTAGCTATGGGGATGGCATTTCCCTGCGGCGAGGAGATGGACAGGCTTTGTCTTGAAAATTCGGATTCGCGAGCTGATAGCCTTCGTAAGAACGATTCAAGAACCGGCAAGCTCCTTAAACCGATAAAGGTAAAGGATTGCTGCGTAAATCTTTCGGGTCTTGAGACACAGGCGCTGCGTGCTCTGGACAAGATAGAGTTTGCTGAGAACGACTCTGAAGCCGCGGAAAAGCGCAAAGGACTTATCTATGAGACCTTTGACAGAATTGCGGAGGCTTTGATTGAAATGAGCCGGCAGGCAGCAGCGCATACCGGACTTGAAAATATCCTTTTCAGCGGCGGTGTGGCTAGCAGCGGATATATCAGAGAAAAGATAAAAAACGCATTTGAGCATTCAAATATAAGAGCGGAATTTGGCAAGGGCAGTCTCTCTTCGGATAATGCCGTGGGTGTGGCTTTGCTTGGAGGAAAGAAGCTATGGCGATGAAGCCGATAAAGGTATCACAACTAAATTCTTATATAAAGCGCATTTTGCAGACGGATCCCTTGCTCGGAAATGTTTCTGTGATAGGCGAAATTTCAAATCTAAAATTTCACTCGAGCGGACATGTCTATTTTTCCATGAAGGATGCCGGTAGCAAGATAAATTGTTTTTTGCCGTCGGATGTGTTTAAAAAGCTGCATTATGAGCTTTCGGAGGGCATGGAGATTACGGCGTCCGGATATATCTATGTATACGAAAAGGGCGGTACATATTCACTGAATATAAGAGATGTGCAGGTAGAAGGCCTTGGAAATCTCAGCATAGCCTTTGAAAAGCTGAAAGAAAGACTGGCTAGTGAGGGCTTATTTGACGAAAAATATAAAAAGCCGATTCCGACATTTCCGCGAAAAATCGCGGTGCTCACTTCGGGTACAGGAGCCGCGGTGCAGGACATTTTGAAAATAATAACATCCAGAAATGATATCGCGGATGTGCTTGTATATCCTTGCCTTGTGCAAGGAAACGGCGCAGCAGAGGATATAGCGGGTGCTATTGAAAAAGTAAATCTTCTCTTTCCTGAAACGGATGTGATCATCGTAGGCAGGGGCGGCGGCTCTATGGAAGAGCTTTGGGCCTTCAATGAGGAGATTGTAGCACGCAGTATATTTGCTTCAAAGATACCTGTGATATCTGCCGTGGGACATGAGACTGACTTTACGATAGCTGATTTTGTGGCGGACAGGCGCGCGGAGACACCGACTGCTGCTGCTCAAATGGCTGCTCCGAATGTCTTTGAGCTTCGTCAATATGTGGCCTCCCTAAAGGAAGGGCTTGACCGCGGAATGGACAGCATGATTTTGCATAAGGAGCAGATACTTAAGGGTTATGATCCAAATGCTCTCATTTCCGGCTTTGAAAGCAAAATTGAAATAAGCTTGATGAAATCGAGACAGCTTTTTACAGAAATGGAAGTTTTGCTCGGCAAAAAAATCATTGAATGTGAAAACAATATAAATTCTTTGAAAAAAAGTCTTGATGAACTCAATCCCATGAATATAATGGAAAGAGGGTATGCTGCTGTTTTGGATAAGAATGGCAGGATGCTGAGCTCATTGTCAGGGGTGAATTCCGGGGACAGTTTGACAGTAGTGATGCCCGATGGCAGCGCTGACTGCGAGGTAAAAGATGTGAGGAGGGAAGCATAGTGTCAGAAAATGTATGCATAGAAGGAAATATTACATTTGAGGAAGCCCTTGCCGGTCTTGAAAAATCAGCAGAAGCATTGAGAAAACCCGGTACGGCGCTTGAGGATGCGATGAAAAGCTTTGAAAACGGACTTGCTTATTATAAAAAATGCCAAAGCATCTTGAATGATGCGAAGCAAAAAATTGAGATATACAAAAGATAGGAGATGAATGTGATGGAAAACAGAGAATATGCGGATTATAAAAAGATAGTAGAGGATCATCTGCTGGACTTCCTGCCTGAAATCGATCACAAAAGTATTACAGTATATGAGGCCATGAAGTACAGCCTGACAGCAGGAGGAAAGCGACTGCGTCCGGTGCTGCTGCTTGCGGCTTGTGATTTCGCGGGCGGAGATATCAAGGCAGCTCTCCCTTATGCCTGCGCGATAGAATATATACATACATATTCACTCATACATGATGATCTCCCCGCAATGGACAATGATGACTACAGACGCGGTGTCCTCACAAATCATAAGGTTTATGGCGATGCCATAGCAATACTTGCGGGAGACGGGCTTTTGTCATCAGCATTTGAAGCTATGACAAAGGATATGCTTCTCTATTTCGATGATGCCGGAAAGCTTAAGAAGAGAGTACGCGCCGCCTTTGAACTGGCAAAGGGCAGCGGTTGCCGCGGCATGCTTGCGGGACAGGTTGCAGATATAGAGGCAGAAAATAAGCAATGCTCAAAGGAGATGCTTGACTATATACATATAAATAAGACCGCGGCTCTTATAATAGCTTCCATAAAAGCCGGAGCTTATATCGGTCAGGCTTCTTCAGAAATGCTTGAAAATCTGACAGAATATGCCGAAAATCTCGGACTTGCCTTCCAGATTGTCGACGATATCTTGGATGTTGTAGGCGATGAAAAGGCTATGGGCAAAAAGGTGAATGTAGACAGTGAAAACAACAAGTCCACTTATCCTGCTTTGTATGGACTCGAGGCTTCAAAGGAAAGGGTAAAGGAGCTTACTTCAAGAGCTATAGAAGTGCTTGCGCCTTATTATGACAATGCCGAATTCTTTGTGAAGCTCGCAGAGGATCTTGAAGTAAGAAACAAATAGAGGAGAAATATGCTCGAAGATTACAATTTTCCCGCAGATTTAAAAAACATGTCGCCTAGGCAGCTTGAGCTTTTGGCCTACGATATACGAGACTTTTTGCTCGATAAGGTTTCAAAGACAGGCGGACATATTGCCTCCAATCTTGGTGTTGTGGAGCTTACAATCGCGCTTCACAAGGTATTTGACAGTCCGGAAGACAAGATAATATGGGATGTAGGTCATCAGGCCTATGTCCATAAAATATTGACCGGAAGAGCAGATAGATTTGATACACTCAGGCAAACTGACGGACTGAGCGGCTTTCCAAAAAGATGTGAAAGCCCGCATGATTCCTTTGATACAGGACATAGCAGTACGTCAATTTCGGCAGCCGCGGGTTTTGCGGCCGCGCGTGATTTGCAAAGCAAGGATTTCAATATAATAGCAGTCATAGGCGATGGAGCTCTTACAGGCGGCCTCGCATATGAGGCTCTGAACAATATAGGCGCAACTGACACAAAAATGCTTGTCATACTAAATGACAATGAAATGTCTATTACGCAAAATACCGGAGGCATGGCCGAACATTTGACAAAGCTCAGGATGTCTCCTGCCTACAGCGGTTTCAAAAAACAAGTGAAAAAAGGCTTGAGCAAAATACCCGGCAGTGTGGGCAGCAAGCTTTATACAGGTATGGAAAACCTGAAAAATTCAGTAAAATATGTAGTTGTAGAGGGCGCGTTATTTGAGGAGCTTGGCTTCAAATATTTGGGGCCTATAGATGGTCACGACATAGAAGCGCTTTGCGAAGCACTTGAATTTTCAAAGCAGATAAGCGGACCTGTTTTTTTGCATGTGATTACAAAAAAAGGAAAGGGCTATAGAAACGCCGAGCAACATCCGGAGAAATTCCATGGCGTGGGTGCCTTCGACGTTTCCACAGGCATGCCGCTAAAAAAATCAAGCGCGCCGTCATATTCGGAAGTCTTCGGAAATAAGCTTATAGAGCTTGCAAAGAAAGACAGTCGCATCGTGGCTGTATCGGCGGCTATGATAGATGGTACGGGGCTTGAAAATTTCAACAAGGTATTTGGTGATAGATGCTTTGATGTGGGAATTGCCGAGGCACATGCGGTGACTTTTTCCGCGGGACTTGCGCAGATGGGCATGAAGCCTGTAGTTGCCATTTATTCTACATTTTTACAGCGCGCTTATGATCAGCTTATGATAGATGTGTGTATGCAAAACCTTCCTGTTGTATTTGCGCTCGACCGCGCAGGAAATGTGGGAGCGGATGGAGAGACTCATCACGGAATATTTGATCTTTCATATCTTTCGAGCATGCCAAATATGACTGTGCTTGCGCCAAAGGACGCAAAAGAGCTTGAAGCGATGCTGGAATATGCGCTCAGTCTGGGTAGTCCGTGTGCCATAAGATATCCGCGCGGGACAGCAAAGGATCTTTCTTCCTGGGCCGGAAATTATGATATCGGAAGTGGCTGCGAGCAGATTGCAAGCGGAGAAGACGTAGAAATATGGGCCATCGGAAAGATGGTCGAGAAGGCTTATGAGGCAAAAATCATACTTGAGGGCAAGGGCTATAGGACAGGTCTTGTAAATGCCAGATTTGCAAAGCCGCTTGACAAGGAAATTTTGCAGGCCTCCGCGAAACGGGCAAAAAACATCGTTACCATAGAAGATAATATAGTTCCGGGCGGATTTGGGAGCAATGTGACTATGCTTCTAAACGAGCTTTGCGCAGAAGGAAATTGCGCGCGGATCTTGAATTTGGGATGGCCTTGCAAATTTATCGAGCAGGGCGATACAGAAGTAATTTTTGAAAGATACGGACTCGATTCTGTGTCCATAGCAGAAAGGATATGTGATTTTATTGAAGGAAAGGCTTGATGTACTTCTTTTGGAAAAGGGTCTTTTTCAGTCCAGAGAAAAGGCAAAGGCAGCAATCATGGCAGGGATCGTATATGTGGACGGAGAAAGAGTGGACAAGGCAGGGACGCCGGTAGACGCAAATGCAGAGCTCTTTGTCAAAGAAGACATTTGTCCTTATGTAAGCCGCGGCGGACTCAAGCTCGAAAAGGCTTTGAACGAATTCGGCTTTGATCTGAAAAATGCTGTCTGCATGGATATAGGCGCGTCTACAGGAGGCTTTACCGATTGCATGCTGCAAAAGGGCGCAAGGAAGGTCTTTGCTATAGATGTAGGCTACGGACAGCTTGACTGGAAGCTACGAAATGACGAGCGAGTTGTAAATATGGAAAAGGTCAATATCCGCTATCTCGACATGAATACAGTGGATAAGGACATAGATTTTATAAGTATAGATGTCTCCTTTATATCGCTGAAGCTGGTATTTCCAGTGGCGGCAACGGCGCTTGCTCCGGGCGGCAGCCTCGTGTGCCTTGTAAAGCCGCAATTTGAGGCCGGAAGAGAGCAGGTAGGCAAGAAGGGCATAGTGAGGGACATCGCAGTACACAGAGAGGTTATCGAAAAGGTTATAGGCTATGGGAGAGAGAATGGCCTATATGCTCATGGTCTTACATTTTCTCCGGTGACAGGTGCAAAGGGAAATATAGAATATCTGCTGTATCTGACAAAGGAAAAAACGGACGATGTGCCTGATATTTGCAGCGTGGTGGATGAATCCCACCGGCTGTTGATATAAAATTAAGAGAAAGTTTATGTTAGTTAAAGGAGAAGATGATGAAATTATCAGAGAAAGTACTGGGAATGCAGCATTCCCCAATCAGAAAGTTCAATGTGTATGCTTTTGATGCAAAAGCAAAGGGAAAGAAGGTTTATCACCTGAATATCGGCCAGCCTGATATCAAGACTCCTTCTGTATTTATGGAAGCAATCCGCGAATTCGACAGCGAAGTGCTCGCATATGCGGAATCAGGTGGTATAATACCTCTTCAGGATGCTATTTGTGAATATTTTGCACGCTTTGGAATGAAGCTTACAAAGAACAACGTGCTCATTACAAATGGTGGCTCAGAGGCTCTCAGCATGATCTATACAGCAATCCTTGATCCGGGTGATGAAGTTCTTTTGGCAGAGCCTTTCTATACAAATTACCAGACATTTATCCGTGCGGCAGGCGGTGAGGTAGCTCCTATCACAACTTATGCTGAGGAGGGCTACAATTACGCAAGCCTTGAAAAGCTCGAAAAGGCTCTCACTCCAAAGACAAAGGCTATATCCCTTGTAAATCCGGGAAATCCTACCGGTACGATACTTACAAGAGATGAGATGCGTCTCATCTGCGACTTTGTAAAGGCTCACGATCTCTGGCTCATCGCAGACGAGGTATACAGAGAATTTGCATATGACGGAAAGGAAATGACTTCCTTTGGACAGTATGAGGATGTAGCGGACAGAGTAATCATAGTAGACTCCGTATCCAAGAGATTCTCCGCTTGCGGCGCAAGAATAGGCTGCATTGTTACAAAGAACGAAGAGCTCTACAGCAATCTCATGAAGATAGCTCAGGGAAGACTTTGCTGCCCTACACTCGACCAGGTCGGTGCGGCTGCTCTTTACAAGCTCGATCCTTCCTTCTTCAACGAAGTAAGAGAAGAATATGAAAGCAGAAGAGATGCTTCTTATGATGCATTGATGCAGATTCCTGGCGTAGTATGCAAAAAGCCGGGCGGTTCATTCTACATCACAGCAAAGCTTCCTGTAGAAAGCGCGGAGGATTTCCTCGTATGGCTCCTGACAGAGTTTGACGATAATGGAGAAACTGTGATGTTTGCGCCGGCTCAGGGCTTCTATGCTACACCGGGTCTTGGCAAGGACGAAATGAGAATAGCCTACGTACTCAAGAAGGAAGATATGGTGCGCGGTATCGAGCTTATAAAGCTTGGCCTTGAAAAGTATAAGGCGCTCGGAAACAAATAATATTTTTTAATTTTACACAAGGAAAGGAAAGACAAGATGGCAGCTCTATCACCGATGATGAAGCAATATACGGAAATTAAGGAACAGTATAGGGACTGCATTTTGTTTTTCAGACTTGGTGATTTCTATGAGATGTTTTTCGAGGACGCGATCACAGCGGCTCGAGAATTGGAACTCGTACTTACAGGTAAAAACTGCGGTCAGGAAGAGAGGGCTCCCATGTGCGGAGTCCCTTTCCATGCCGCGGAGAATTATATAGCAAGGCTTGTGGAGAAGGGATATAAGGTAGCGATTTGTGAGCAGACCGAGGATCCGGCTCAGGCAAAGGGCATCGTAAAGCGTGAGGTCATACAGATAGTCACCCCCGGCACCATTACAAGTCAAAATATGCTCAGCGAAAATGAAAACAACTATCTCGCCTCCGTATATGCGGCAGGCAGTGACATCGGTATCGCCTATTGTGACATATCTACAGGCGAACTCTGCGCTTCTTCCTTCGGAGGTAGTGCAGCAGCTGAGATACTTTTAAATGAACTTGTGCGCATAAATGCACGTGAAGTAATTATAAATGAAAGCGCTACGCTCATATGCGACACCGAAGCAATAAAGCTCGCTACGCAAGCCTATCTAAGCATACAAAGTGATGAGTATTTCGCGAAAGAGGCTTGCGAGGAAGCAGTACTTCGGCAGTTTGACATAAGTGCTCTCACAGGACTTGGGCTTTCCGACAGAGAAAGCGCTACAAAGGCTCTCGGAGGCCTTCTTTTGTATCTTACGGAGACGCAAAAGCGGAGCCTTGGTCAGATAATAAGCCTCCATTTATATGAAATAGGAAAACAAATGTCTCTGGACAAATCTACAATAAGAAATCTTGAGATTACAGAGACTTTATATGATAAAAAATTACAGGGCTCGCTTCTTGGGGTCCTCGACAAGACCAATACAGCCATGGGCTCCAGGCAGATGAAAAAATGGCTGCGCGAGCCTTTAAACGAAAGCAATGAGATAAACCTGCGACTCGATGCGGTTGAGGTGCTGTCAGATGACATGCTGCTTCGCAACAATCTCAGAGAAGGCTTGAAGAGAATATATGATTTAGAAAGACTTGCGGGCAGGATAGCCTACGGAAACGCAAATGGCAAGGATTTGATAGCGCTCAAAGCATCCGCGGAAAATCTGCCGGAGCTGCGCGCCGACCTTGCGGGCAGCGGAAGCATACTTTTATCATCTCTTTCAGAGAAAATCAATGAGCTCGGCGAAATATACCAGCTTATAGATGAAGCCATCGTAGATGATCCGCCATTTACGATAAAAGAAGGCGGTCTCATAAAAGAAGGCTTTTCTGAAGAGCTCGATAAGATAAAATTTTCGATAAAGGATGGGCAGACCTGGATAGCCGGACTTGAAGGCGCGGAGCGCGAGCGCACCGGCATAAAAAATCTAAAGGTTGGCTTCAATAAGGTCTTCGGCTATTACATAGAGGTCACAAAATCCAACTATGACATGGTGCCCGAAAATTATATAAGAAAGCAGACTCTTGTAAATTGCGAGCGTTTTATCACGCCGGAGCTCAAAGAAATGGAGAGCGTGGTACTAAACGCGGAAAATAAAATAAATCTTACGGAATACAATCTTTTTACTGAGCTTAGGGAATATATACAGAGATTTATTCCTGAGTTGCAGGAAACGGCGCAGGCCATCGCTTCAGTCGATGTGCTTTGCTCCTTTGCGGAGGTCTCTCAAAGCCTTGGATATGTCAAGCCTGTAGTAAATAATAGCGACAAAATCCTGATTGAAGGCGGAAGACATCCTGTGGTAGAGCAAATGACTAAAAATGGCATATTTGTATCAAATGATACCAATCTCGACCGCTCGGATTCATCCCTGCTCCTTATTACAGGACCAAATATGGCTGGAAAATCCACATATATGAGGCAGGTAGCTCTCATAGTGCTCATGGCGCAGGCAGGCTGCTTTGTTCCCTGTGATAAGGCTGAAATAGGAGTCGTGGACAGGATATTTACACGTATAGGCGCTTCGGACAACCTGGCACATGGTCAGTCGACATTTTTTGTGGAAATGAGCGAGCTCGCCTATATTTTGAATAATTCTACGGAAAAGAGCCTCATAATACTTGATGAAATAGGCCGCGGCACGAGCACATACGACGGACTTTCCATAGCCTGGGCTGTATGTGAGCATCTTTGCAAAAAAGTTAAGCAGGTGCGGACATTATTTGCTACTCACTATCATGAGCTTACGGAGCTTTCGGGAAAGCTTTCCGGCCTGAAAAATCTCAATGTAGATGTCGCTGAGGAAAATGGAAACGTCGTATTTTTGCATAAAATCGTCGCCGGCAGTGCAAGCAGAAGCTATGGCATACATGTGGCAAAGATAGCAGGGGTACCAAAATCTCTTTTGCAAAGGGCAGAGGAAAAGCTCGCGGAGCTCGAGAACTACGCTGTTTCCGCCACAAAAAACACAGATTCAGATAATACAATAAAGACTTCAAAAGCAAGCAAAGCCAAGACCTCAAAGGACAAGTCCTTATCTGAAAACGAGAGCGTACAGCTTTCATTTTTCGGCGCCTTTATGGATAATCCTGTGGTAGAAAGGTTGAAAAATCTTGATCTCATGGAAATCACTCCTTCAAAGGCGATAGGCATACTTGAGGAATTGCAGGAGCTTGCCAGGAAAAATTAAGGGCTTTAGCGAGAGCGTAGATTACTGGCATTGCATGCAAAATGGTAATTAAAAATGATAAGAGTACTTGAAAAAAATGTCGCCGCTCGAATCGCGGCAGGAGAGGTAGTAGACAGACCGCTTTCCGTAGTCAAGGAGCTTGTAGAAAACTCCATCGATGCCGGCGCGGATTCTATTACTGTAGAGATAAAAAATGGTGGAAAAGCATATATAAGAGTCACGGACAATGGCTGCGGTATAGACGCATCCGAGGTGCTTTTGGCATTTAAGCGCCACGCTACAAGCAAGATTTTTACAGATAAGGATTTATCTTCTATAGAAACGCTGGGCTTTCGCGGCGAGGCTCTTGCCAGCATCGCAGCAGTTTCACGGATAGAGCTTGTGACAAAGACAGCTCTTGAAAAAACTGGCAGAAGGATAAAGCTTGAGGGTGGCGAGGTCTTGGAAAACATTGCGACAGGCTGTCCGGAGGGCACCACCTTTGTCGTCACAGACTTATTCTACAACACTCCGGCGCGCCTCAAATTTATGAAATCTGATGCCGCGGAGAGCACGCTCATCATCGATTTTATGTCCAAAATTGCTCTTGCGTGGCCCAATATAAAGATTCGCCTGATAAACAACGGCAATACGCTCTTCGCAACTACGGGAAAGGGCGATGTGCTTAGAAATATTCTCACTGTCTATGACAGAACGATAGGCGATTTTTTGCTTCCGTTACAGGGCGAAAAGCTTGCTGAGGATGGAAGCTGCCTGCTTTCGCTTTCAGGTTATGTATCGAATGTAGGCAGAAGCAAGACCAATACAAAAAGCCAGATTTTCTTCGTAAACGGCAGGAGCATTTCGAGCAAAGTAATGGAAAAAGGCCTTGCGGGCGCCTATGCGGATAGGCTTTTTGAAGGAAGATATCCTATAGCTTTTCTTTTTTTACATGTGAGTCCGGACAAGCTCGATGTCAATATACATCCTAATAAAAAGGAAGTTCGCTTTGACAAGGAGCTGGATGTCGCCGCTTTCATTGAGGATACAGTAAAAAAGGCTCTTTTATCAAAGGAGAGCATGCCGGAGATTCAAAGGGAAAATATATTCGCATTTGCAAAAGCTCCGGCGGAGCCTGTTTTGAAAGAGGAGAAACAGGTTGACATAAAATCATTTCTGTCGACTTTGCGTGCGCAGGAAAATATGCTGCGCGAGGACTCTATTTATGAAGAAGAATCTCCTAAGTCTACGGAAGCTCCCGCAGCTCCCGCAGCTCCTGCAGCTTCGGCGGCTTTGGAAAATGAAAAACCGGGCAGCTTTGCAAAGACATTTGAGAGACCCTTTGATTTCAGAGAGCTTACGATTACGGGCTCGGTCTTTGCGACATATATTACGGCCTATGATGAGGGAAGCTTTTATTTCATTGATCAGCATGCGGCGCATGAGAGGGTGTTTTTTGAAAAATTGATGCGCGAGTACAGAAATGAGGAAAAGGTTTCGCAGAGCATCATGTTCCCTATAATTATAAATACATCGCTTAGTGTGAAAAATAATGCGGTGGATTGGCTGGACGTTTTGAGAGATATGGGCTTTGAGATTGAAGAATTTGGTCCGAAGGCCTTTGCGGCGCGGGCGATTCCGGCATTTATGCAGCTTTCTGAGGCGCAGGAGTTTATAGAGGGCTTCATGGAGAATGTGAGCGAGGGGACGGATTTTGAAAATAAGGCGCGCATTGAAAAGATAATGCAAAATTCTTGCAAAAGCGCCATAAAAGGAAATGATTTGCTCAAGGATGAGGAGATTGCGGCTCTTATGGATGAGCTTGCGGCTTGCGAGAATCCGTATTCTTGTCCGCATGGGCGGCCGACTTTTATAAAGATTACGAAGTATCAGATTGAGAAGCTTTTTAAACGAGTATAGGGGCTCGGCCTACACCTACCTTCGGGACCGAATCGACTTGCACATGGAGGCTCGGCCTACACCTACCTTCGGGACCAAATCGACTTGCACATGGTCCCTCAGGCAGCTTAGGCCTCGCTGCGTGTTGGTAAAGTATAGATAAAAAATGGATGGATAATGGATAAGAATAAGAAAATAGTAGTGGTAGCTGGGCCTACCGCTGTGGGGAAAACTGAATATGCTATCAGAATTGCGGAGGAGACCGGCGGTGAGATTGTGTCCGCTGATTCTATGCAGCTCTATAAGTTTATGGATATAGGAAGCGCAAAGCCTACAATGGAAGAGCGCGCGAGGGCAGTGCATCATTTGGTGGATGAAATCGATCCGAGACAGCCTTTTTCTGTAGCGGAATATCAAAAGCTGGCAAAAAAGGCAATATTTGATATTTTAGAAAGGGGAAAGCTGCCTATTATATCAGGAGGCACGGGTCTTTATATAAATTCTCTTATCTATGATATGGATTTTTCGGCGCCACCCGCGGAGAAGGAATATCGCAAAAAGCTCGAAGCTCTGGCAGAGGAAAAGGGCAATGATTTTTTGCATGATATTTTGCGTGAGAAATCACCTGCTATGGCAGAGCGCATTCATCCCAACAATTTAAAGAAGATGATACGCGCTCTCGAAGTATTGGAAGTTTCGGGCGAGGAGATAAAGCCTTTTGAAAATTCTTTTAAGAAAACGGAGGATTATTCTGTACTTTTGATGGGACTTACACGCGAAAGGCAGGAGCTTTATGATAGAATAGATTTGCGTGTGGATTTGCTTGTGGAGCAGGGACTTTTCCAGGAGGTGAAGGCTCTCATGGATATGGGACTTACCGAAGGTGACATTTCTATGAAGGGCATAGGCTATAAAGAGGTAATCGGCGCGTTGCGGGGAGACTACGACGTTTCCGCGGCGATATATCTCATAAAGAGAAACACGCGGCATTATGCGAAAAGACAGCTCACCTGGCTTCGCAGATATGATGAGATGAAATGGTTTGATTTATCCGCATTTGAAGGCAAGGGAGCAGCGGAGGAGGCGATTTTCGAATGGCTGAGAGAAAGGATGAGCTGATGAGGCCGGCAGCGATAGATGCTAAGACAGCGTCAGAATCTGAGTCTATGACGATGGAATCGAAGGCCTCTGTGCCAGGTAAGAAGGAACGGAAAAATCCAAATAAATCTGGCAGGCCTGATAATATAATCGCAAAAGAGGATGAAATTTTTGAGGCATGCAAGGCTATAGAGTCGGAGCTTCCGAATTTTCTGCGCGGTTTTTTTGCTTATCTTCGCGGCAATGTGCTGCCGATGACAAGGCTTTCATATTTGCAGGATATTCGCTTTTTCTGCACATGGATGACAAAATATTCCGGTAAAATGGAAGAAAAGGATATAAAGGAGCTCACTGCGGCTGATTTTGATGAAATCAAGGGCAAGGATGTAAATATGTTTTTGGACTATTGCCGCCGTTATGAGAAGGAGACGGAGGCTGCGGTGTATGTCTATGAGAATCATAACAGATCGCTTGCAAAGAAGAAATCGGTGGTGTCGACTCTTTTTAAATATCTGTATAGGGATGAGCTTGTTTCGCAAAATATCACGGATTCCTTCGATCCGATAAAGGTGCCGAGGCCCGGAGAGCATGAAATCAAGGCACTTCGTGATGATGAGGTTATGAAGATGCTCGATGCTGTGAGTACGGGCGCGGGGCTTACGAAGAAGGAGCATGATTTTTGGGAGAAGACAAAGTACAGGGACAAGGCCATTTTGGTGTTGTTTCTGACTTATGGTCTGCGTCTTTCGGAGCTTCAGCAGCTGAATGTGTCTTCCTTTAATTTTGATCGCGGGGAGTTTAAGATATACAGAAAGCGCGGCAAGGAATCGATAATGCCTATAAATCGTTCGGCGGAGCAGGTTGTCAAGGACTATCTTACGCTTGAGAGGCAGAGGGAGGAGATGCTTTCTGAGGAGCATAAGGATGCGCTTTTCCTTTCTCTTCAGGGGAAGCGGATGACGGATAGGCAGATAAGGGAGCTTGTGAAAAAGTATACCTCGCTCGGGCTTTCGACTTCGCGTGGTGAAGGCTATAGTCCGCATAAATTGCGGGCAACGGCGGCTACGAGTCTTATAGGGCGTGGGTATTCCGTTTATGACGTACAGGCGCTTTTGGATCATGATCAGGTTACGACGACGCAGCTGTATGCGGCTCACAAGATCGGTGTGAAGCGCGAGCTTGTAAAGGGCATGGAGTGGGAGCTAGAACGTGAGGAATAGCGGAGAGACGGATAAGAATCAGATAAGGTATAAAAAATAGAGTATATGAAATAATATTGGATAATTTGGGAGAATTAAGAAATGCAGAAGAACACGTTTGAATTATTGAAGAACAAGATGAATATATCACCGGCCGTACTGGAGGCTGTGGATGAGGCTGAGAAGCAGGTAAGGCCTGTATTTGAGGAGCTTGATGATATCATGGCCTATAATCAGTACAAAATACTTGCGGCTTTTCAGAAGAATCGCATTCGAGACATGCACTTTGCCTGGAATACGGGATATGGCTATGATGATGCGGGACGCGCGGCGATAGAACGTGTATATTCTGACATTTTTGGAACTGATAATGCTCTTGTAAGACCGATTATCGTAAACGGCACGCACGCACTTTCTATCACCTTGCTTGGAATTTTGAGACCTGGTGATGAGCTTATTTATTGCACTGGTGCGCCTTATGATACTCTCTCTGAGGTTATAGGTATAAATGGTAAAAACGGGCAGGGCTGCCTGGCAGATTATGGAATTACATACAAGCAGGTGGAGCTTTTGCCTGACGGTTCTATCGACCTAGAGACGCTTGGAAAGACCATATCGGACAAGACCAGGATGGTGACTGTGCAGCGAGCTACAGGATATGGCTGGCGCAAGGCTATTACGGTAGATCAAATAGCCGAGTGGGCCTCTTTTGTAAAATCCATAAGGCCTGACATTATATGTATGACGGACAATTGCTATGGCGAATTTTTGGACGTCAAAGAGCCGACAGAGGTCGGTGTAGACGTAGCAGCCGGCTCACTTATAAAGAATCCGGGCGGCGGAATCGCGCTTACCGGCGGATATGTTGTGGGACGAGCGGATCTTATTGAAAAAATACAATACAGAATGACTTGTCCGGGTATAGGCGGGGAGTGCGGTCTGACCTTTGGGCAGACAAGAGCTATGCTTCAGGGTCTTTTCATGGCTCCTAAGGTTGTGAATGGCGCGGTAAAGGGCTCTGTGCTTTGCGGCAAGGTCTTTGAAAATCTCGGATATGAGATATGTCCAAAGCCGGAAGATAAGCGAAGCGATATAATACAGGCCATAAAGCTCGGTTCGCCGGAAGCTGTAGTTACATTCTGCGAAGGCGTGCAGGCGGCTGCTCCTATCGATTCTGATGTGAAGCCGGAGCCTTGGGATATGCCGGGATATGAGGATCAGGTGGTGATGGCAGCCGGCGCCTTTGTACAGGGTTCATCTATCGAGCTTTCAGCGGATGCTCCTATCAGAGAGCCTTATAATGTATATTTTCAGGGCGGACTTACATATGAGCACTCCAAATTCGGCGTAATAAAGGCTCTGCAGGCATTATATGATAAGAAGATTGTAATGCTGTAGTATCTTTTAAAAGTCATGCTGTACTATAGGTATGCATTGCGGAGGGGTTGCGGCAAGTGGAAAGAATGGATAAGGACAAGAAAACAAAAAATATAAAGAGGGCATTTACAATCCTGAAATTTACGATTTTTCTTGCTATTATTTTCGCTTTGCCCGCATACATCTACATTTTTCATTCGGATATGATCTCATCTTTAAAAAGTATGGATGATGTGGAAGCTCTCCTGGAGAATAATAAGCTTTCGGGAGCCCTCGTATATTTGATTTTACAAATAGTACAGATTATTATAAGCATAATTCCCGGTAATGTGGTGCAAATGACTGCAGGCTACGTATATGGCCCCGGACTGGCTTATGTTCTTTCGCTTGCGGGAACTGCGCTGGGTACGGTGATTACCTTCGGAATAGCGAGAGTTTTGGGTAAGGATGCTCTCAGGCTTATATTTGGTAAGCGCTTTGATTCTTTTATTGAGAAAGTAAATAGCAAGCGCGGGTTTATCTTTATATCGGTTATATATCTCTTGCCTTGTATGCCAAAGGATTTGCTTTCATATGTGGGTGGTGTCTCTGATATAAAGCCTTTGCCTTTTTTACTTTTATCGCTTGCTATGCGCACTCCGGCGATGATAGGCTGCGTGGTTATGGGCAGAATGCTGCGAACAGGTAGCTATTTATTATTGGCGCTTTTGGTTATAGTTATTTTGATAGTTACAATATGGGGGCTCAAACATCATGAAAGGCTTACTCAAAGGATAGATGAATTGTATATGAGATATTCTCAAAAATAAGTGTCAAAAATATCCGATTCGGACCGGTCAGCTGGTCAGGAACGGATATTTTTTTATTTCTAAGATTGTGTTTTTCAAACTACTACCTTTGAAGATTTGGGGGTTAAAGCTGTCTTTGGCCTGGTGTTCCTCGCAGGAGACAGCTAAGCTCATCTCGCC
>CAVHIG010000006.1:0-47786 GCA_963636105.1 Anaerovoracaceae bacterium | reverse complement strand
TTATCTTACTTAGGTGTGTTCACTTTTGACAGCAAAACGACCGTCTCGACGTGAGTAAAAGGTATTACCCTTGCCATATATACTTACCCTTTAATCATTCTTCAGATTGAATCAAATTAAAAAGACATAAACTCTTGCCTGACTATCCTCGATAGGAGAAGCAAGAGACTAGTCAAGCAAGATTATACCCCAAAACATCAGTAATTGCAAGCCTTTCGGGGCATTTTCTCAGCATTCTTACGCTAAAGGAAAAGCTTTAACGGATTTTTTCATTCTTCTCACAAAAAAATCCGCAAGACTCTATCTGCGAGTCCTACGGATTCAATATTATCCTGACATCCACTTCCGCCTTGCTCTCCGCCGAAAACGCAACAAGCCAGGTCTTCCTCCGCATCCGGTCCTCACCATTCAAACAGCTTCAAAAACATCATACTGCTAAGGTAAATGATGACCGCTTGTGTTACTGTTCAGGCCAATGCTGTCGAAGGGGCAAATTCCGGCCGCAAAAATTATACTTTTGGCGATTTATGCAGCATACTCAAAAAAGAGTATATACCTCCGGGGGAATCTGCCCGAATGGAATTACGGCAGGCGGCACATCCGGGTGATCCGCAATGAATTTTTCCATCCATACCATATTGTACCAGCGGCCAAACTTATATGCGCACTTATTGAATTCCCCTATCATAGAATATCCCATGTGCTCGTGAAATTGAATGCTATTGCGCGTCAGGTATTCATCCTCCACTATTGGACTGGCGATGCAGGCATTCAAATTTATAAAGTTTTGGGCAGCCAAGGCTTTTTCCAGGGCGGTATATAGAGCCTTTCCTATTCCGGATTTTTTCAAATCTGCTCTTACATAAATGGAAGTCTCTGCTGACCATGCATATGAGGCTCTTACGTGAAGCGGCCCGGCATAGGCATAGCCCGCAACGCGTGGCTCGCCACCCGACGCCGTTTCCGCAACGATATAGGGATAGTGCTGTAGCGTGCGCGCGATTCGCCCCCGGAATTCTTCCAGGGAAGGGACTTCATATTCAAATGTAATCGCCGTATTTTCTACGTATGGTGCGTAAACGGCGAGGAGCGCCGCGGCATCCGATGTCGTGGCCGGGCGTATCGTAAGTGCTTTTGTCATTGAATTTTTTCACCTTTCTACTACAGTAAAATGCAGCAGCAGTGCATATTGTCATTTTAAATGAATTTGTGACTATATACACTGCTGCCTCGATATTCTTAATTAGTATAGGATTTTTTATTTAAAATACTCCACAGCTGCCTCAAACATATGCATGTCGTAGATGCCGTCCACGTTTTTGTAGAGACCCGCGCCTATACGCTCGGAGTGACCCATCTTTCCAAATACCCTGCCGTCAGGTGATGTGATGCCCTCGATAGCGTATACGGAATTGTTTGGATTGAAATGTATGTCGCTTGTCGGTCTGCCCTCAAAGTCCACATATTGCGTAGCCACCTGCCCGTTTGCGATGAGCTGCTCTACCACCTCAGGATTTGCGAGGAATCTGCCCTCGCCGTGTGAAATAGGCACTGTATATATATCGCCGACCTTCGTCTTCGCGAGCCAAGGCGACTTATTTGACGCTATGCGAGTGCGCACAAGACGCGACTGATGTCTGCCGATGGTATTATATGTAAGCGTAGGGCAATTTTCATCTATATCCCTGATTTCTCCATAAGGCACAAGGCCGAGCTTTATGAGCGCCTGGAAGCCGTTGCAAATGCCGCACATCAAGCCGTCTCTCTTCTGCAGCAGGCTCATGACTTCTTCCTTTACCGCGCCGTTTCTGAAGAAGGCCGTGATAAACTTTCCGGAACCATCCGGCTCATCTCCGCCCGAGAAGCCTCCCGGTATAAATACGATGTGAGAATCCTTGAGCTCTCTTGAAAATTCTTCCACAGAGCGCGCTACAGCATCCGCCGTGAGATTCTTTATCACGATAATCTTTGCCTCGGCTCCCGCTGCCGTAAGCGCCTTTGCCGAGTCATATTCGCAATTTGTGCCCGGAAATACCGGTATCAAGGCCTTTGGACGCGCTGTCTTTATCACGTTTGCCATGCCGGCCGCAAAGCCCTTGCCGGCTGCTTTGTCATAAGAGATGGTCGGAATCTCACCGCCCTCGCTTTCGATATTGCAAGGATATACAGGCTCAAGCTTGTCCTCATAGATCTTGAGAAGCTTTGAAAGCTCTACCTTCTCTTCCTTGTAGCTTATCACCTCTTCTGAGATGGTCTCGCCGAGCTTTACAAGCTCTACATCCGCGGACATCAAGCTTACCGCGGCCGCATCCGAAAGCTCTGCGACAAATGCGCCGTAGCTGTAGCCGAAAATCTCCTCGCAAGGCTCAGCCGCGCTATAAGCAAAGCCCACGCCGTTTCCTATAGCCATCTTGAGGATAGCCTCTGCAATTCCGCCATATGTAGGTGCGTAAACTGCGCAGGCCTTTCCGCTCTCCGTGAGTCCGCGTACGAGCGCGTAGACCTTTTTGAGCGACTCAGGGTTTGGAAGACCGGAGGCGTCATAGAAAGGCTTTATCAGCACTACCTTGTGACCCGCCGCCTTGAATTCGCCGGAGACGATGCTTGCTGTCTTTTCAGTTGTGACCGCAAAGGATACGAGTGTAGGTGGTACGTCTATATTCTCGAATGTACCGCTCATGGAGTCCTTGCCTCCGATGGCTGCGATTCCGAGATCCTTTTGCGCCTTGAATGCGCCCATAAGAGCCGCAAAAGGCTTGCCCCAGCGCTTTCCGTCCTTCATAGGCTTTTCGAAATATTCCTGCAATGTGAGATATACATCCTCAAATTTTGCGCCGGTCGCGATGAGCTTTGATACGGATTCCACTACCGCAAGGTAAGCGCCGTGATAAGGGCTCTTTTCGCTGATAAACGGATTGTAGCCATAGGCCATGAGCGAGCAGGTGTCTGTATCGCCCTTTTCTCTTGAAATCTTGTGTACCATGGCCTGTACCGGTGTGAGCTGATTTTTGCCGCCAAATGGCATAAGCACAGAGCCCGCGCCTATTGTGGAGTCGAAGCGCTCTGAAAGTCCGCGCTTTGAGCATACGTTGAGATCGCCCGCGAGGCTTTCGTAGGCCTTTGCAAAGTCAAAGTCTGCCGCAAGCTCTCTATTTTTGTAATCAGCTGCCTTTGTGATTATATCGATGTGCTTTTCGGCACCGTTTGAATTCAAAAATTCTCTTGAAAGGTCTACTATTCTGCGGCCGTTCCAGTCCATGACAAGGCGCGGCTCCTCTGTAACCTTCGCGACTATAGTAGCCTCAAGGTTTTCTTCCGCCGCAAGCTCGCAAAAGCGCTCTACATCTCCTGCTTCTACGACTACAGCCATTCTCTCCTGGGATTCGCTTATGGCAAGCTCTGTGCCATCGAGACCGTCATATTTTTTCGGTACCGCGTTGAGGTCGATTGCAAGGCCGTCCGCAAGCTCGCCTATGGCTACGGATACGCCGCCCGCGCCAAAGTCGTTGCAGCGCTTTATGAGGCGCGATGCCTCGCCGTTTCTGAAGAGCCTTTGAAGCTTTCTCTCCTCCGGCGCATTGCCCTTCTGTACCTCTGCGCCGCAGGTCTCAAGTGATTGTAAATCGTGGGATTTGGATGCGCCTGTAGCTCCTCCGCAGCCGTCACGTCCTGTCTTGCCGCCGAGAAGTATTACGATATCTCCAGGATTTGGGCGCTCGCGGCGTACATTCTTTGCCGGAGCCGCGCCTATGACAGCACCTATCTCCATGTGCTTTGCCACATATCCGTCATGGTAGATCTCGTCTACCTGACCTGTGGTGAGTCCTATTTGATTTCCGTATGAGGAATATCCTGCCGCCGCCTCTGTTACGAGCTTTCTCTGCGGCAGCTTGCCCTCCATGGTCTCCTGTACAGGCTTTAGAGGGTTTGCGGCGCCTGTGATTCTCATGGCCGCGTATACATAGGATCTGCCCGAAAGCGGGTCTCTGATCGCGCCGCCTACGCAGGTAGCAGCGCCTCCGAAAGGCTCTATCTCTGTAGGATGGTTGTGCGTCTCGTTTTTGAAGAGCAGCAGCCAGTCCTCCTGTCCTTCCTCTGTATCGACCTTCATCTTTACAGTGCAGGCGTTTATCTCCTCTGATTCATCAAGCTTCTCAAGGAGTCCCTTGGATTTCAGATACTTTGTCATGATAGTAGCTATATCCATGAGATTTATAGGCTTTGTCCTGTTTATCTCTTTTCTGACCTGCAAATACTCCTCATATGCCTTTTGAATGAGCTCATCCTCAAAGGATATGCTGTCTATTGTAGTCATAAATGTTGTATGTCTGCAATGATCCGACCAATATGTGTCGATCATTTTGATTTCTGTGATGGTAGGCTGCCTGTCCTCTTCTATGAAGTGCTGCTGGCAGAATTTTATATCGTCGAGGTCCATAGCAAGTCCGTAGCTCTTTATGAAGGCCGCAAGCTCGGTCTCGCTCATGCCCGTAAAGCCCTCTATGGTCGCTACTGTCTCCGGTATATCATATTGCACCGCAAGTGTGGCATGCTCCTCAAGACCCGCTTCCCTTGCCTCTACAGGATTTATTACATAACCTTTTATTTTCTCAAGCTCCTCATCTGAAAGCTTGCCGGAAAGCAGATAGACCTTTGCCGTGCGCACTGTAGGTCTCTCCTTTTGGGATATTATCTGTATGCACTGCGCCGCGGAATCCGCACGCTGGTCAAATTGTCCCGGAAGGTATTCCACCGCAAATACCGTATATCCCGAAAAATCCACGCTGTCGCTTACTATGTCGAGCTGCGGCTCGGAAAATACCGCCGTCTTTGCGTAGTCAAAAAGCTCCTTTTCAATATTCTCCACATCATATCTATTGAGAATTCTGAGATCCGTAAGTCCGCCTATTCCAAGCAGCTCCCTTACATCTTTAAAAAGCGCCTTCGCCTCATTTGCAAGCTCTCTCTTCTTCTCTACATAAATTCTATAGACCATTATTTTGCACTCCTTTCCGCAGCCAAAGCCCTAGCCCCTATATCCTTACGCCAAAACGCGTTCTCAAATGTCACCTTGTCCACATTCTCATATGCGGAGGCTATCGCCTTTTCAAGACTATCCGCAGTCGCAGTCACGCCAAGCACTCTGCCGCCGGAAGTCAAAAGCTTTCCCTCATCAAGCTTTGCTCCTGCCACGTAGACGTCTGCGTTGTCAGAAAGCTCGCCTATCTTTATCTCAAAGCCCTTGTCATACTTCTTTGGATAGCCCTCCGATGCCATTATAACGCAGCAGGCCGCGCCATCAGCGAATTTTACCTCGCATTCCGCAAGCTTTTCGTCCGCTACAGCCCTCATCACCGTATACAAATCGCTTTCAAGAAGAGGAAGCACTACCTGCGTCTCCGGGTCGCCAAAGCGGCAATTATATTCTATCACCTTTGGGCCATCATTTGTAAGCATGAGTCCGAAATACAGACAGCCCTTGAAGGTCCTGCCCTCGCTTTGCATCGCCTTTATGGTCGGAATGAATATTTTCTCCATGCATTCTGCCGCGATTTCCGGCGTATAGTAAGGGTTTGGCGCTACTGTGCCCATGCCTCCGGTATTGAGACCCTTATCGCCATCAAGCGCCCTCTTGTGATCCTGAGAGGATACCATAGGCACTACCACATGTCCGTCCGTAAACGAAAGCACCGATACCTCTGGCCCCGTCAAAAATTCCTCTATTACGATTCTGCTTCCGCTTTCGCCAAAGACCTTATCCTCCATTGCGGCTTTTACTGCGGAAACTGCGTCTTCTCTGCTCTCCGCGATGACTACGCCCTTTCCGAGGGCAAGTCCGTCCGCCTTTATTACTGTAGGTATAGGCGCTGTCTCAAGATAGGAAAGCGCAGCCTCCATGTCCTCAAAGACTTCGTATGCCGCTGTCGGTATGCCATATTTTTTCATTAAGTTTTTTGAGAAGACCTTGCTGCCTTCTATGATGGCCGCTGCCTTATTTGGACCAAAGCATTTTACACCTGCAGCCTCCAAGGCGTCCACTGCCCCGAGTACCAGCGGATCATCCGGTGCGACTACCGCAAAGTCTATTTTGTTTTCCTTTGCAAATGCCGTGATTTTCTCTATATCCTTTGCGCCTATATCCACGCACGTCGCGTCACTTGCGATTCCGCCGTTTCCGGGAAGCGCGTACAGCTCAGTGATTTCTTTGTTTTCCTTTAGCTTTTTTATGATGGCATGCTCACGGCCACCGCCGCCTATCACCATTACCTTCATATTCTGTCCTCCTGCGTTATTCGCTCATTTTTGCTATTTTATAGCAAATCCTTGTAAATTTGTCAATATATTATATCAGTCTATAATTTAAGACAGCCGGTGGCTATCCGCCATCGGCTCTGCTTCTTAGTGATGGAAAAGACGCATTCCTGTAAATGCCATCGCCATGCCGTATTTGTCACAGCACTCTATGACAAGATTGTCTCTTATAGAGCCGCCGGGCTCTGCCACATAGGCTACGCCGCTTTTCCTTGCTCTTTCTATATTGTCACTGAATGGGAAGAAAGCATCCGAGGCCAGTGCCACTCCGTCTATTTTGGAAAGATATTCCTTTATTTCCTCCTGAGTAAGCTCCTCCGGCTGCTCTGTGAAATATCTCTGCCAATTGCCCTCTTCGCATACGTTTTCTTCGTTTTTATTTATATATCCGTCTATGACATTGTCGCGCTCCGCACGCTTAAGCTCCGGCAGGAAAGGAAGGCCAAGCACCTTAGGATGTCTGCGCAGTTGCCACGTATCAGCCTTGCCTCCCGCAAGACGTGTGCAATGTATACGTGACTGCTGTCCCGCGCCTACTCCGATAGCCTGTCCGTCTACAGCATAGCATACGGAATTTGACTGTGTATATTTGAGTGTGATGAGAGCTACTATGAGGTCGCGCTTTGCGCTTTCCGGAAGCTCCTTATTCTTTGTGACTACATTTTCAAGGAGCGCGGCATCGATCTTGAAGTTGTTTCTGCCCTGTTCAAAGGTGATGCCGTATACTTCCTTGTGCTCTGCCTCAAATGGCACGTAGTTTGGATCGATTTTTACTATGTTGTAATTTCCATTTCTCTTGCTCTTGAGGATTTCAAGGGCTTCTGGCTCATATCCCGGCGCGATTATGCCGTCTGATACTTCTCTTTTTACAAGCTCTGCCGTAGTCTTGTCGCATACGTCTGAAAGCGCGATAAAGTCGCCAAAGGAGCAAAGTCTGTCCGTGCCCCTTGCTCTCGCGTAAGCGCAGGCTATAGGGGAGTCATCGAGGCCTTCTATATCGTCCACAAAGCAGGCTTTTTTGAGGTCCTCCGGCAGTGGCAGGCCTACAGCGGCCGAGGTCGGGCTCACATGCTTAAAGGATGCCGCGGCCGGCATTCCGAGCGCCTCCTTTAGCTCCTTTACAAGCTGCCAGGAATTGAAGGCATCCAGGAAATTTATATATCCCGGACGTCCGCTCAGGATTTCTATAGGAAGCTCGCTTCCATCTCTCATATATATCTTTGCCGGCTTTTGATTTGGATTGCAGCCGTATTTCAGTTCAAATTCTTTCATTGTAAAAATCTCCATTCCGCCCATCGGCTCAAGTAATCATGTCTGCCGCCTTGCGTCGGCTCAAATAATTTATCTTTTATTTTCCGTTATTTTCTTCCCATTTGTTTTTCAAACGGAAGTCGCTTTCTCTGCTTTCCAAGTCGACATATGAGACGTAAAGTGAAATCTTATTGTCCTTATTTAAGTTTTCCCAGATTTCATTTGTAAAGTCCTCTATGCAATTTGGGATTTTTATTCTCTCGGGCTCACCGCAGAATGTCGGCAGCGGATTTCCGTCATTTTCGTAGGTATGGATAAAATGACCTACGCCCGGCAGTGCGTTGTAGTTGTAATAATAGCGATTGCAAGCGCTGCCTTCCGCGTCCGCGCTCTTCAAAATGCTCATCTTGTATGTCAAGTCAAAGTTATTTTTGCCATCCTTTGCGTCATTGCATGTGCAGCAGCTAGCGCCCCAGTATTTGATCATGCCGCTTATTCTCGGCGTAAAATTCGGCTTATCCGGCTCAAAGCAGCGCGTCCCAAGCGCGTCCTCAAAGCTCTTTCCGACGCGGCGCGCCTCATATATCGTATCTGTCTGGTCGCCGTTTGTAACTATTGTATAGTCGCCTGTGTGCGCTATAGCTCTATAGATTATGAGCGAAGGGTCCTCCACCTTGCTTTCATCATAAGGCACGGTATATACATCGCCCTCGCGCACATCAAATATGCGGTTTCGGCTATTTTCGCTTCTGCCCATTATGAAGTATGCAAATACGGCCTTTTTGCCATCCGCGGATTTTCCTATGATTATGCCCCTTCCCGGATATGCATTTTTCGAGAGGATATCTCCTATATTGTATGTCTCATATACACTCATTTATCTGTCCCTTTCTACGCCTTTCTCTCCCATTTCGGAAGCAACCTTTTCTACAGCCTGCGGAAGCAATATCCACTCTGCCTGCTCCATCACCCTTTTCTGAAGCGTCGCCGGAGTATCATCCTCCGCGATTTCCACCGCCTTTTGCAATATGATCTCGCCGCCGTCCGGTATCTCATTTACAAAATGCACCGTAGCGCCTGTCACCTTTACACCGTATGTCAATGCCGCCTCATGCACCTTGAGCCCGTAATAGCCCTTGCCGCAAAACGAAGGTATGAGCGACGGATGTACATTTATGATCCTTTTCGGATAAGCTCGCGTAAAATTCTCGCTCAATATCGTCATAAATCCGGCGAGCACGATAAGCTCTATCTCATTTTTGCTCAAAACGTCCTTCAAGGCCTCCTCAAACGCTGTCTGTGAGCCGCACTCCTTTGGAGAGACGACCACGCCCTTTATATCGGCATTTTTCGCGCGCTCCAGTGCGTAGGCCTCCTTGTTTGAGGATACGACGAGTACGATTTCGCCGCTTTTTATGATTCCGCTCTTTTGCGCATCTATCAAGGCCTGAAGATTTGTGCCGCCTCCTGAGACGAGCACAGCAATTTTCGTTTTTTTGCCTGTCAAAACAGTTCCTCCCATATATGTCAAATTCTATTTTTGTTATCCGACTGCAAAACCGCATCTGCTCTCTGAGCTGTCCGGCTACTGAAAAGTCCTTTAAATAAGGATGATGCCCTCGTCTGATTTTACGATATCGCCCACGATGTAAGCATCCTCACCCGCGGCCTTGAGCACGGAAAGCGCCGTTTCCGCATCCTCTTTCGCTACGACTACGCTCATGCCCACGCCCATATTGAAGGTATTGAACATGTCTCTTTCAGGAATGCCGCCGCGCTCTGCTATGAGCTTGAAGATAGGCAGGACCTTGACGTCTTCTTTTTTGATCCTTGCGGCGTAGCCCTTCGGGATGCTTCTTGGGATGTTTTCATAGAAGCCTCCGCCTGTGATGTGGGATACAGCCTTTGCGGAAACTGCCTCAAAGAGCGCGAGCATCGGTTTTACGTATATTTTCGTAGGCGCAAGCAGCGTCTCGCCGATGGATTTGCCGCCAAGCTCCGCAAGCGGGCTCTTTATATCTTCATTTTCTACGTCAAAGACCTTTCTTACGAGCGAAAAGCCGTTTGAGTGTACGCCGCTTGAAGGGAGCGCTATGATGACATCGCCTTCTTTTACGGTATCGTTTTTCAAAATTTTATCTTTGTCTACAACTCCCACGGAAAAGCCCGCAAGGTCATATTCGTCTTCCGGGTAAAAGCCCGGCATCTCAGCTGTCTCACCGCCTATGAGCGCGCAGCCCGACTGCACACAGCCCTCTGCTACGCCTTTTACGATATCCGCGATTCTTTCAGGGACGTTTTTGCCGCATGCGATGTAGTCCAGGAAAAAGAGTGGCTTTGCGCCGCAGCAGATTATGTCATTTACGCACATGGCCACGCAATCTATGCCTACTGTATCGTGCTTGTCCATGAGGAATGCTATTTTAAGCTTTGTACCTACTCCGTCGGTGCCGCTTACAAGTACTGGCTTTGTGATGCCTGTAAGATCCAGCTCAAAGAGTCCGCCAAAGCCGCCTATGCCCGAAAGCACGCCGCTTGTCATGGTTTTGGCCACATGCTCCTTCATAAGCTCGACCGCTTTGTATCCTGCTGTAATGTCCACGCCCGCTGCCGCGTAGCTGTCTGATTTTGAATTTTTCATGTTCTTTTTCTTCCTTTCATCCAGGCAAATAATCCCTTATATTCTTTGTCCGCCCTTGTAGTCGCAGGGGCGTCCGGTACTGCGCTATAAAGCTATATCTTCCGGCTGATTGTATTTTGCGGCCAGGTTTTTGTCCTTTTCAAGAACCTTTTCCGTCTCTTTTTTTCTAAAGTCCGAAAGCTTTTTTGAAAGGCCTGCGTCTTCTATGGCAAGCATCTCTATGGCAAGGAGGGCTGCATTTGCGGCTCCGTCTATGCCCACTGTAGCTACCGGAATTCCCGGAGGCATCTGCACCGTTGATAAAAGAGCGTCCATGCCGTCAAGCGCCGAGGATTTTACCGGTATGCCGATTACAGGAAGTGTGCTCTTTGCTGCCAGCGCTCCCGCAAGATGTGCTGCCTTGCCCGCTGCCGCTATGATGACTCCAAAGCCGTTTTTCTGCGCTTCTGCGGCAAATTTTCCAGCTTCCTCTGGTGTCCTGTGTGCGGAATATACATGCACCTCAAAAGGCACTTCAAAGGCCTTGAGCTTGTCTATGGCTTTTTCTACTACCGGCAGATCGCTGTCACTGCCCATGATTATTGCAACTTTTTTCATTGTCCCTCCTGCGTATAAGGCTCATTTTTAAATATCTACAATTTTAATCCAACAATTTACTTTTAGGATAATGTAAAATCGGGGTGGTGTCAATAAAACGTCCAATTTTTTGAGAAATTTATATTTGTTTTTGAGTTTAATGTTCGGACAAATACGAATATTGCTATGCTTTCTCGCGGTATAAATACGAATTTACGCAAAAAGAGCCAATCTTTAAGAAGACATAAAAAAGGGCAGAACACGTCTGCCCAAGCACTTATTTATTCGATTATAACGCCGTCCTCGTCCACAAGAAGATCCATGATCTCCGCCGCTTCATCCTCCGGCACGGATTCCTGGCTGCTACCTTCGCCTGCAGGTTTTTTTACACGATCCATTATCATTCCGGTGATTCTGTCGAGTATATCAGGATTTTCATCGAGATATGCCTTTACATTTTCTCTGCCCTGACCGATCTTATTGCCTTCAAAGCTATACCAGGAACCTGATTTTTCGATGATTCCGGCATTTACAGCGCTCTCCATCACGTCCGCGGACTTTGATATGCCTACGCCGTACATGATGTCAAATTCTGCCTGCTTGAAAGGAGGAGCTACCTTATTCTTTACGATCTTTACCCTTGTCTTATTTCCGATGATATTGTCTCCAACCTTTATACTCTCTACTTTTCTCACATCAAAGCGCATCGTGGAATAAAATTTGAGAGCTCTGCCGCCTGTGGTAGTCTCTGACGGGCCGTAGAGTACGCCCACCTTTTCACGGAGCTGATTTATAAATACAACGGCTGTATTTGATTTATTTATCGCGCCTGTGAGCTTTCTCAGAGCCTGTGACATGAGTCTGGCCTGCGCGCCTACATGAGAATCTCCCATATCGCCCTGAATCTCGGATTTCGGTACCAGCGCGGCTACAGAGTCCACTACTACTACATCAAGAGCACCGCTTCGTACCAAGAGCTCGCATATTTCAAGAGCCTGCTCGCCTGTATCCGGCTGGGATACCAAAAGCTCGTCCACATCTACGCCGAGATTTGCGGCATATTCCGGATCAAGCGCATGCTCAGCATCTATGAAGGCTGCCTTGCCTCCGGCCTTTTGCGCTTCTGCTATTATATGCAATGTGAGTGTGGTCTTTCCGGAGGATTCCGGTCCGTATATCTCGATGACCCTTCCGCGAGGAATACCACCTATACCTGTAGCTATATCAAGACTTATAGAGCCTGTGGAGATAGCTTCGATATTCAGCTTTGCTGCATCATCTCCAAGTCTCATAATGGCGCCCTGACCAAAATCTTTTCTTATTTGCTTGAGCGCCTCCTCAAGCGCCTTCGCCTTCGCCTCCTGCGAATTTAGTAAATTTACTGTCTTTGTGACTGTCTTGCTTGCTGCCATAATAATCCCTCCGTGATGTGAACATTTGTTCTTTTTTAATGATACCCCATTGTGCCCGTTTAGTCAAGCACTTTTTATTGTAGCTGTCGCTTATTAGCGGTTCACAGCTCGCTGCTTTTCTACAGCCTTATAATATCACATCCTACTTACAAATGCAATATATTTTTGTAATTTTTTGGTTTCATTTATATTTCTATGGAATTTGTAATTTACCCTTCCCTTTGCTCAGCTCCGCACTTTGAATCTCGCGCATCAAAATACCTCCAAAAAAGATTTTGGTCAATTACCTTGTCTTCTTTGGAGGTATCATATCATTTGCAAAGCTGCCATCGCTTACCGGCAGTATTTTTATTCCGCTTCTATCTCGCAAAGCATTTTATATACCATGGAGAGCATATTCAGGACGGTGCGCTCGCGTATAGCCTTTCTGCCTACATTGCGCTGTACCACCTTTTTCGGCACGCATTTGTCGCCGTATACAAGACAAATGTACACAAGGCCTACAGGCTTTTCTTCTGTACCGCCACCCGGGCCTGCTATGCCCGTCACCGCTATACACAGATCGCTTCCACTCACCCTTTGCAGGCCCCTCGCCATTTCCACCGCCGTCTCCTCGCTGACAGCTCCATAGCGCTCCAAGGTCTCCGGCCTTACCCCGAGCTCCTCCATCTTTGCCTGATTGCTGTACGTTACAATGCCCCTGTCAAATACCGAGGAGACGCCCGGGACATCAGTAATAGTCTGCGCAAACATACCACCTGTACAGCTCTCCGCGCTTGAAAGCGAAAGCCCGTTTTCCATAAGCTTCTTTACAACAACATCCACAAATTCCTCATTATCACAGCTGTAGATATATTTTCCAAGCTTTGCCTTCACCTTTGCAAGCATTTCATCTACAGCCGCCATAGCCTCCTCTTCGGTAGCGCGCTTTGAAGCTATGCGTAGATAGCTCTCGCCCTCCTTTGCGTAGGTCGCAAGAGTAGGATCCGTCTGACCGTCTATAAATTCCAAAAGCTCAGTCTCCAGAGCGGACTCGCCTATGCCCATAAACTTTATCAGCCTGTAGGCGATGACAGAATCCTGCTTGCTCTTCAAAAATGGCAAAACCTTGAGCTCAAACATTCTCTTCATCTCGCGCGGAGGTCCCGGCATCGAGATTATGATCTTGCCGTCCTTCTCAAGCGCAAAACCGGGAGCTGTGCCCGCGTCATTATCGAGCACTACAGCCCTTGAAGGCATATATGCCTGCTTTATATTATTTTCCGTCATCACATAACCGCGCTTTGCGAAATTATCCTCAAGCGCCCTCATGCTCGGCTCGTGCAGCACCAGCTCATCCCCAAATACCTCGCAGATCATCTCCTTTGTCAAATCATCCTGCGTAGGTCCCAGGCCTCCCGTCGTCAAAATCAGGTCAACCTCCTTAAAAGCATCCACTATGAGCTTTTTCACACGCTGCGGATTATCACCGACCGTCAAATGGTACATAACATCATAGCCCAGGTGATTGAGCTGCTGCGAAAGATAGACGGTATTCGTATTTGTAATCTGACCAAATAAGATCTCAGTACCTATAGTCAAAATCGCTGTCTTCATTATTGCCTAAAAACCTCCTTGTTTTTTACAATATATTCTATTCCTGACACAATTGTCATAATAAGTGAAGCCCACAGGAAGGCATATGCCGCGTAGTAAACGGCGACAGTCACGCCGCCCTCCGCAATCGCCGCGGCGAGCCAGGAATAGAGCAAGAGAAGCGGCACAGCTATCATCTGAAGCACTGTCTTTATCTTGCCACTCATGCCGGCTGCGATTACAATGCCCTCGGAGGCTGCCACTGTCCTCATGCCCGCAACCGCAAATTCACGGGCAAGGATTACAATAAGCATCCATGCCGGCACCATGCCGTTTTCCACCATCAGACAAAATGCCGAGTACACGAGCACCTTGTCCGCGAGCGGATCCATTATCTTTCCGAAGTTTGTCACAAGATTGTATTTTCTGGCAATCTTTCCATCCAGCATATCCGTAAGCGATGCCAAAATAAAGATTATAAAGGCCGCCGGATAATATCCGAGCATGTAAGCCGCGATAAAAAAGGGTACCGCGACCACCCGTCCCATCGTAAGTTTATTTGGTAAATTCATTTGTTTCTCCCTTCATATTAGATGTTAGCTGTTCGCTCTCGCTTGCTTTTCTGCTCCGCCGGAAAGCTTGCTTTTGCAAGTTATTTCTACCCCCGCCAAGTCATAGTCAAACGCATCCGTAATCTCCACATTTACAATGTCCCCCGGCCTAAGCTCTCTCTCCGATGTAAATATCACCGAATTATCGATCTCCGGCGCGTCATAGCGGCTCCTGCCCACATAAGCTCCGTCCTCGTCTACTCCATCGACCATCACCTCAAGCACCTTGCCGACCTTCTCCTGGTTCTTCGCAAGCGAAATCTCAAGCTGCATCCGCATAATCTTATCCCTGCGCCGCTCCTTCACATCCGAGCGCACCTGATTTTTCATCTCCGCCGCAAGCGTGCCCTCCTCCTTTGAGTAGGCAAAGACACCCAGCCGCTCAAACGCCGTTTCCGCGACAAACTCGCAAAGATCCTCAAAATCCTCACGCGTCTCGCCCGGAAAGCCCGTAATCAGCGTCGTCCTGATGTGTATATCCGGCATCGCCGCCCGCAGCTTCTTTATCGTATTTACAATCCCCGCGCGGTTTGAACGCCTGTTCATCGCCGTGAGTATCCTATCGCTGCTGTGCTGAATCGGAATGTCTATATAATGGCAAATTTTTTCCTCGCTTGCCATCACCTCGATGAGCTCGTCCGTAATCCTGTCGTCGTAGCAATACATGAGCCTTATCCAGCGAATACCGTCGATTTTGCAAAGCCTTCTCAAAAGCTCCGCCAGGGAATATTTTCCATATATATCCATGCCATATGCGGAGATATCCTGCGCGATGAGTACAAGCTCCTTGCAGCCCTTCTTTGCGAGCATCTCGGCCTCCGCGAGCACGTCCTCCATCCTGCGACTTCTGTAGCCGCCTCTGATCTTCGGAATTATGCAATATGTGCATACATTGTCGCAGCCTTCGGCGATTTTGAGCGTTGCGGTATAAGGGTTTTCGGCGATTTTTCTCTCCGTGCAATTGTCAAATGCGTCGCAGGGTCCGCAAAAGTATTTTTCTCTGGCCTCTGCGGAAACGGCCTTTTTCCCCGCGAGCGCGGAGAGCAGCCTCGGGAGCTCGGTGTATTCGTTTACGCCGATGAAAAGGTCTACCTCGGGCATTTCCTTATAGAGCTCCTCGCCATAGCGCTGCGAGAGACAGCCCGAGACTACCAAAAGCGCCTCGCCCTTGATGTCTGCCATCTCAAAAATTCTGTCTATTGACTCCTTTTTCGCGTCATTTATAAAGCCGCAGGTATTTACCATTATGACATCTGCCCCGTAAGGCTCCGCCGTGATTTCATGCCCGGCCTTTTCCAAAATTCCTGCCGCCGTCTCCGAATCATTTTGATTCTTCGGACAGCCCAAGGTGTCGATGTATATTTTCAATCCAAATCCTCCTCACTCCAAAGCACCTGCCGCGGCCTTGAGCCGTCCGCGGGGCCTATTATTCCGCGCGATTCCATCATATCCACTATCCTCGCCGCGCGATTATATCCTATTCTAAAGCGCCGCTGCAGCATGGATACGGAAGCCTGACCGGACCTCACCACCGCCTCGATAGCCTCGGGCAAAAGCTCGTCCACATCATCATCCACATCCGGCGATGTAGCGCGCTCCACGCTTTGCATTGCGTCGTCCGAATATTCCACATCCAAAGCCTGCGATTTCACAAATTCGATCACCCTATGCACCTCGCTGTCGGACACAAAATTGCCCTGTACACGAATAGGCGTATTTGTACCCTGCGGCTTGTAGAGCATATCGCCCTTGCCCACAAGCTTTTCCGCGCCGCCGCTGTCCAGTATCGTGCGCGAATCCACCTGCGAGGTCACCGCAAAGGCTATCCTTGACGGAATATTTGCCTTTATCACGCCCGTGATTACATCCACGGACGGACGCTGTGTCGCCACGATAAGATGCATACCCGCGGCTCTCGCAAGCTGCGCGAGCCTGCAAATCGACTCCTCCACCTGAGACGGCGCCGCCATCATGAGGTCAGCGAGCTCGTCGATTATGATGACCACCTGCGGCAGCACCATATCCTTCTCACCCTTTTCCCTCATAAGGTCATTGTAGGATGCCAAATCTCTCGCGCCCTCCGCGGCAAACTTCTTATATCTGTCATTCATCTCAGCAACAGCCCAATTGAGCGCCGCCGCCGCCTTTTGCGGCTCGGTCACAACAGGTATGAGCAAATGCGGTATGCCATTGTAATTTCCAAGCTCCACGACCTTTGGATCCACGAGTATCAGCTTCACCTCATCCGGCCTTGCCTTGTACAGCAGGCTGATAATGATGCTATTTATGCATACCGACTTTCCCGAGCCAGTCGCGCCCGCGATGAGCATGTGCGGCATTCCCTTAAGGTCGCCTACAATCGCATTTCCGGCGATATCGCGCCCCACTGCAAAGCTTATCTTCGACTTGCTGCTTCTAAACTCCCTCGAATCGATGACATCCTTTATCGTCACCATCTCGATTCTGTCATTTTCTATCTCTATGCCGACCGCCGCCTTGCCCGGAATCGGCGCCTCTATTCTTATGCTCTTTGCTTCCATATTGAGAGCGATATCATCAGCAAGACGCACGATGCTATTCACCTTTACGCCCACATTTGGATGCACCTCATAACGTGTCACCGCCGGACCTTGCGTCACCTGCACCACATGCGCGTCCACATGGAAATTCATAAGCGTCTCTTCAAGCTTTGCCGCCTTTGCCTTGAGCTTGCTCTCCGCCGCGAAATTGTCCGCCTTTGCCTGCTTGTCGCTCAAAAGCTCGAGTGGAGGCATCACATAAGGCTTTTCCAATGCTTTGGTATTGAGCTCCCCTGCCTTTAGCGTGGCAGCTGCCGCCTGTCCGTTTGTAAGCTTTTGCTCGGGTGCCTTTGCTATCTCTCCCGCGGAAACTGCGCTACTTCCTGTAGAGACCTCCCCAGCTCCCAGGCCAGCGGAAACTGCCCCGGCTCCCACAGCCGCAGAGCTCCCGGCAGATTCCATATCCTCAGAGTGTGTCCCTACACTTATATCAGTCCAGGGCTCTCCCTCGTATGCGCCACTTTCCAGGCCTCCACCATCGGTACTTAAATCAAAATCCCCGCAGGCCGCATCGGAGAAATCCTCCAAATCGTCTTCAGTCGAATCGTCGTAATCGCTCCATTTGAATTGCGGCTCGCCTTCATTCTGCTCGCCTTCATTTGGCTCGCTTTCAAAATCAATCGACAGGTCCTCGTCTGCAGGTTCAAGTCCATACCCACGGCGAGGCACACTCGCGGGATCCAGTCCATAGCCCGGCTGTGCCGCCTCAATCGGCTCAAGCCCATAGCTTGGCTGCGGATTGCTGCCGAGGCCGCCGAAAATGGAATCATCCTGCATATAATTCATTATTTTTTTCTGACCTTCGCTCATTTTTCCGGGTACATAGCCGGTATCATGAGCCGCAGCACCGGCTTCAACTGCCGCCGCAGCGTTTTCCTCCGCTTTGCCTGAAAGCTTATCAATGTTTGCGTCATAGGTCACCGTGCCAGAGCCTGCCGCGTCTGATGCTCCGCCGTAAGAGCTGTATACTACTACAGGCTCCCTTGATATAGGCGGCTCCTTTGGTATTATGCTAAAGGAATTCTTATCAGAGACGGATGCGGCTTTTGCGGTGCGCTTTTGAGTATCCGCAGCGGAAATCCTCGGAGCTGCCGCGCTTGCCCTGCGCTCCTCTGCCATGCGTTCCTCTTCCTCGTATTCTTCTTCCATGGCCGCAAGCTCTGCTTCCTCACGCTCACGCTGCCTCTCGGCTCTTTTCGCTTTTGCGTTATCCAGGAATTGAGATATAGGAGTATCCACCACCAAAAGAAGTGAGATGATCGTCACCACCACCGAGAATATGCAAAGTCCCGGCTTTCCTATGGCCAAGGCGATCGCGCCTCCCGCAAACATGCCAAACAGACCGCCGCTTTCGCTGCCGGCCTCATATACAAGCTTTATCTCGTCTATCGTAATTTTGAAGCTTTCAGGCTCTATGTAGCGCACCGCGTTCAGCAGAACCAGCATCAGATATATTATTATCAGAAATGCAATAGAGCGACTGCCTATATGCGCTGTCCGCTTTGCAAAAAGCATAATGCCGTAGATGAGCAGATAATAAGGCAAAATGTAGCCTATGAGGCCAAAGCTTCCCTTTAAAACAGCCGAGATTATTTCGCCGAAGCGTCCGGCCGCGCCTGTCTGCATGGCTATTATCAGAAAGACCGAAAGTGACATGATTATGAGGGACCAGATCTCATCCTTTACTCTGCTCCCTGACTTTATTTTCTTTTGTGTTTTCTTGCTGTCGCTGCCATTTTTGGAAGAGCTTCCCTTTGTGCCGCTCTTTCCCGAGCTGCTGCTCTTGCCTGCGCCGCTCACGGAAGCATCGCCGTTTCCGCCGCTCTTGCTTCCCTTATTTTTGGAACCGGGCGGCCTTCCCGGCTTTCTCTTTTCCTCTGCCATCCTCTTTCCTTCCTATCGCAAGCCATTTAAACTAGCATATAGCCTGCAAGTAAATCAAATCCAGCTATCCCGCAAATCCGCAAGCCAAAGCCCTTAGACGGCTCAGGCTATCCGATTACGGTCGAATAGATCACTACTGCTGTACCCACTATAAATGTATATGCCGAAAAGTATATAAGCTTCTTATTTGAAACTATCCTTATCATTGTCTTTATCGCGATAAAGCCCGATATAGCCGCGACCACCGTGCCCACCAAAAGCGAGAGCAAAAGCGAGCTGTCCATGCCCTCCGCAAAGGCAGCCGGCGCCTCGAGTATTACCGAGCCGAGTATAGTCGGAATTGAAATCAAAAATGCGAATTTTACGGCAAATTTTCTCTCCAGTCCGCTTGTGAGTCCGCCAAAGAGAGTGGAGCCGGATCTGGATACGCCCGGAAGCAGTGCCATTCCCTGACAGAGTCCTACGAAAAAGGCGCTTTTGAAGGACATTTCATTTACTGTTTTATCGCCTTTATTCAGGCGCTCCGCTATCACAAGTATTATGCAGGTGATTAAAAGGCCTGAGCCTATAGCCTTGAGTGACAGATAAAGGTCTGAAAACAGATCCTCAAAGCACAATCCTATAATGCCCGTCGGTATGGTCGCCACGATTATCATAAATCCGAGCCTTCTTGTCGGATTTGCATTTATGCGCATGCCCTTTCCGGTGCAAATGTCCTTTATAGTCGCAAAGAGCTCAACTACAAGCTCGCATATGTCCTTGCCATATACCGCAAAGACTGAAATGAGCGTGCCCAGATGCAAAAGCACCGTAAATGTAAGCACGCTGTCGCCTTCTATTCCAAAGAAGTATTGCAAAAGAGCCAGATGCCCGGAGCTTGAAATCGGTAAAAATTCCGCAAGTCCCTGCACCAGTCCCAAAATAATCGCTTCAAATACTGTCATTTTACTTTTCCCCTTTTTTCGAAATTTTGTTTTAGCATGGAAATCACGCACTGGTAAAATTTGTATTGCGTAACATTGCGCAATACATCACTATATTGTACATCAAAACCTCGCTAAATTCAAGAAGCAAGCGCCAAAAGCCCAAAAAATGAAAAAGGTGTGATTTTTGTAAGCCTTCAAAAATTCACACCTTATATACCTTATATACCTTCTAATCCCTATCCTCGTCCCTTTCCGAAATCTTCGACTCAAAGCGATTCTTTGAAGTCGTCATCGGAATCTCTGTAGGATATTCACCGTCAAAGCAGGCCGTGCAATATCCGCTGCCGTGTATGCCCTTTGCTATCTGCTTCGCGTTCTCTACGCTGAGATAGCCCAGCGAATCTACGCCGATGGACTCGGCAATTTCCTCTACGGTATGATGCGCCGCTATGAGATTGTCGCGCGAGTCTATATCCGTACCATAATAGCATGGATTCAGGAACGGCGGCGCGGATACTCTCATATGTATCTCCTTTGCGCCGGCCTCGCGCAAGAGCTTTACAATTCTGGCGCTTGTCGTACCGCGCACTATAGAATCATCTATCATCACGACTCTCTTGCCACGTATCACCTCGGCTATAGGATTCAGCTTGATCCTTACCTTGTCCTCGCGGCTCTTTTGACCCGGCTGTATAAATGTCCTGCCGATGTATTTATTCTTTATAAATCCGATCTCGTACGGAATACCGGATTGCTTTGCGTAGCCGAGTGCGGCATCGAGCCCTGAATCCGGCACGCCTATGACCACATCCGCCTGCACAGGATGCTCGAGAGCCAAAAACGCCCCGGCTCTCATCCTCGCGTTGTGCACGTAGCAGCCGTCTATCACCGAATCCGGACGCGCAAAATAGATATACTCAAATACGCACATCGTGCATTCGGCCTTGCCGCAGTGATCCTCTATCGACCTTACTCCCCCTTTATCGAAAACCAAAATCTCTCCCGGCTTTATATCCCTTATAAATCTCGCGCTGACCGCGTCCAGCGCGCAGCTTTCCGAGGCGACTACATATCTGCCGTCCTCGGTCTGTCCGTAGCAAAGTGGACGGAAGCCGTTTTCATCCCTTACCGCTATGAGCTTAGAAGGCGACATGATTACAAGCGAATAGGCCCCCTTTATCCTATGCATCGCCTGATTTACCGCCTGCTCGATAGACGGCGCTTTGAGCCTCTCCTTCGTGATTATATAGGAGATGACTTCTGTATCGCTCGTACTGGAAAAGATGGAGCCCTGAAGCTCAAGCTCACGACGCAGCTCCTCGCAGTTTACGATATTTCCATTATGAGCAAGCGCCATTCTGCCCTTTATGTGATTCACAACTATAGGCTGGGCATTGCTTCTGTCATTTCCGCCCGTGGTACCGTAGCGCACATGACCTACCGCGATATTTCCCTCACCCAGATTGCTGAGCACCTGCGGCGTAAATACGTCATTTACAAGTCCCGTATCCTTATATGCCTGAAAGAGCCCGTCGTCATTCACAACTATGCCGCACGACTCCTGCCCGCGGTGCTGCAGAGCAAAAAGGCCGTAATACGCAGTGCTCGCCACATCGGATTTTTCGCTCGAATATACGCCGAAAACTCCGCATTCCTCTCTTAATGAACTCATGCTACTCTCCCAAAACTCTCTTCATCATCTCATTGTACGCATCCTCTACGCCACCCAGGTCGCGGCGGAAACGGTCCTTGTCGAGCTTCTCATTTGTGCGGCTGTCCCAGAAACGGCAAGTGTCAGGCGAAATCTCATCAGCAAGCACTATAGTTCCGTCCGCGAGTCTGCCATATTCCATCTTGAAGTCCACAAGCTTTACATTTATGCTGAGGAAGTACTCCTTCAAAATCTCATTTACCTTGAAGGCATACTTCTTGATCGTCTCAATCTCCTCCGCCGTAGCCAATCCGAGTGCCAGCGCGTGATAAGAATTGATGAGCGGATCGTGCAAATCGTCATTCTTATATGAAAATTCAATAGTCGGCGCGTCAAATACGATGCCTTCCTCTACTCCGTAGCGCTTTGAGAAGGAGCCCGCGGAGATGTTTCTGATGATGACCTCAAGCGGCACAATCGATACCTTCTTTACAAGAGTGTCACGATCTGACAGCTCTTCCACATAATGTGTAGGCACACCCTTTGCCTCAAGCATCTTGCAAAGATAATTCGACATCTTATTATTGATCACGCCCTTGCCTACGATTGTACCCTTCTTTGTACCGTCGAAAGCCGTCGCGTCATCCTTATATGATACGATTACATATTCCGGATCGCTGGTCGCAAATACCTTCTTTGCCTTTCCCTCGTAAAGCTGCTCAGTCTTTTCTATATTTTTCATCTCTTCCATTGTATTACCTCCCGAAGATTATTTACAAAAGTCATTTGATTACATGCTTTTTTATAGCACTTTACGAACATTTTGTCAATTACTTCGGGCAATGTTCGTATAATTTTCCGGAAATTTATTCGCATTTTTCTTGCGGAAACGGCGAAATTCCGAACATTAGCCGCAGGTTCCCGCGTTCAAAATCCGGTTTTGCCGTTTTTCGGGGAGAAATCTTCAAATGAAAAACCACCCGCAAGCCGGTAAGCCCGCAGGTGGTTTTGTTCAACATCTTTCTGTAGCTGTATATTACAGCAGCTCTTTTCTTGAGAGATTTATTCTGTTTTGGCTGTCGATCTCGGTGCACTTTACTCTTACCTTGTCACCTACGTTCAGAACATCCGTCACCTTATTTACTCTCTCCTTGGCGATCTTTGAAATGTGGAGCAGACCTTCCTTGCCCGGAAGTACCTCTACAAACGCGCCAAAGTCCATGATTCTTGTAACAGTACCGTCGTAGATCTCGCCTACCTCTACATCCTTTGTAAGGAGCTCGATCTGCTTCTTTGCAGCCTCAGCGCCTTCCTGATCAGCGCTGTAGATGCTTATCATGCCCGGTACATCCTCTGAGATATCGATCTTTACGCCGGTCTCGTCTATAATTCTGTTTATAGTCTTGCCTCCCGGTCCGATTACGATTCTCGTCTTGTCAGGATTTATCATCATAGTGATTGCTCTAGGAGCATATTTTGACATTTCTGTTCTCGGAGCAGGTATCTCCTCAAGCATCTGCTGCATGATGTACATTCTGCCGTCGTGAGCCTGCTTGAGTGCCTTTGCGAGGATTTCTCTCGAAAGTCCGTGTACCTTGATATCCATCTGGATAGCTGTTACGCCGACCTCGGTACCCGTAACCTTAAAGTCCATATCTCCGAGGAAGTCTTCCATACCCTGGATATCGGAAAGGATTGCAAACTTTGAGCTGCCATCCTCCTCAACTCTCTCGATAAGACCCATCGCGATACCCGCTACCGGTCTCTTGATAGGTACGCCCGCGTCCATAAGCGCAAGGCAGGAGCCGCAAGTAGAGCCCATTGAAGTGGAGCCGTTTGAAGACAGCACCTCGGATACCACTCTGATAGCATAAGGGAATTCCTCTACGCTTGGAAGCACCGGAATGAGGGCACGCTCCGCAAGCGCTCCATGTCCGATTTCTCTTCTTCCTGGGCTTCTTGAAGTCTTTGCCTCACCTACGGAGTAGCCAGGGAAGTTGTAGTGATGCATATATCTCTTTTCGGTCTCTTCTGTGATTCCGTCGATAGTCTGTGATTCACTTGCAGGAGCCAATGTGCACACTGAGAGCACCTGAGTCTGTCCTCTCTTGAAGAGGCCTGTACCGTGAGTCCTCGGCAGAATGCCTGTCTCACACCAAATAGGTCTGATCTCTGTGAGCTTTCTGTTGTCCGGACGGATACCCTCATCGAGTATCATGGATCTTACCTGCTCCTTTGTGATATTGTAGAGTACATTTGCGATATCCTTGCTGTTTTCAGGATATTCCTCCGCGAAATGCTCCTGAGTATCTACCTCTACAGCATCCATATTTTCAAGTCTTTCGAGCTTGTCAGGAGTCTGTATAGCAGTCCTCATCTTCGGTACTGCATATTCTCTTACGACCTTGTCGATCTCCTCAGGTACCTTGTAGAGCTCAATCTGCTTCTTTGGCTTTCCTACCTCTGCCACTACCTCATCGATAAAGGCTACGAGCTTCTTGATCTCCTCATGCGCAAACATGATAGCGTCCAGCATCACATCCTCAGGCACTTCCTTTGCGCCTGCCTCTACCATCATGACAGCTTCCTTTGTACCGGATACTACAAGGTGCATGCAGGACTTCTGTCTCTGCTCAAGAGTAGGATTTATGATAAACTCGCCGTCTACCATGCCTACAAGCACTGAAGCCGTAGGACCGTCCCAAGGAATATCCGATGTAGCCAGAGCCACAGATGAACCTATCATAGCCACGATTTCAGGTGAGCAATCGAGATCCACGCTCATTACAGTAGCTACCACAACTACGTCATTGAAATAACCCTTTGGGAAAAGAGGTCTTATCGGTCTGTCGATAAGTCTTGAATTGAGTATAGCCTTTTCGCTCGGTCTTCCTTCTCTCTTTATAAAACCGCCCGGGATTTTACCTGCGGCATACATTCTTTCTTCATAATCTACGCTGAGCGGGAAGAAATCAATGTCCGGTCTCGGCTCCTTTGAGGCGCATGCGGTGACATTTACAACAGTGTCGCCATATCTGACCATAACCTGACCGTTCGCCTGCTCGCATACCTTTCCGATCTCAAGCTGCAAGAGACGTCCGCCTACCGCAGTCCTGAATGTTCTGTAATCTTCAAATCTTGCCATTATTAACAACTACCTCCTGTTAATTTTTTCTTTTTCTACTACTTCTTTCAAGCTTTCGCTTCTTTTAGCAATATATACAAATAAAAGCGAGGACAAAGTGCCCCGCTTAAATTTTTGAGTAAACGATTTACTTTCTCAAGCCCAGACGTGCGATAAGAGTTCTGTATCTTTCAAGGTCCTTTTCCTTCAGGTAGTTGAGCATATTTCTTCTCTGACCTACCATCTTCAGAAGTCCTCTTCTGGAGTGATGATCCTTCTTGTGTACCTTCAGATGCTCATTCAAATCATTGATTCTGTAAGTAAGAATAGCAACCTGAACCTCAGGGGAACCTGTATCTCCCTCTTTTGTCTGATATTCCTTGATAATTTCTGTCTTCTTTTCCTGTGTAAGCATTTGTTTTTCTCCTTTCAATATATACGCCTGCTGCCAAGTCGCGCGTCGGAGTGTCGCCGGACCGAGCATAGGCAAAACCTACAAGAGCTATGTTATCACATTTTACGTGCCTTGTCTATCACTTTTTTGCGGAAACTGCGGAGATTTGCAGCCCTGCGCCATTTCCGCGAAAAAACGCCGTTTCCGCGACATTTTCAAAAGGAAAAACTACGAGCGTGCCCTGTGGAAGGCCTGCGCGCTGATGCAATCTTCCTTTATCTGGCGCTTCAGATGCTCTATGTCCTCGAATTTCTTTTCGTCACGCGTCTTCTTTAAGAATTCCACGCGGATATTTTTGCCGTAGAGCTCCTTGTCAAAATTGAAGATGTGAGTCTCCATGTTTTTTTCGAAGGTGCCTATCGTCGGCTTGTGACCCACATTTGTGACGCTCGGGTAGCGCACGCTGTTGTAGGTGCAATATGTGATATATACACCGCAAGGAGGAGTGACCATGCTCTCGTCGATTACGAGATTTGAGGTCGGAAAGCCTATGCTCTTGCCGAGCCTGTTGCCCACGACTACCTCACCGCCTACGGTATAATTTCTGCCCATGTACTTTACGCATTCGTCCACACGGCCCTCTTCAATGAGATTGCGGATAAACGTGCTGCTTACGAGGTTTCCGTCTATCTTGTACGGCTCAATTACGTGCAAGCCAAAGCCCTCCTTGATTCCGACGCTCATGAGTATCTCCGGTGTGCCCTGCGCCTTGTAGCCGAAGCGATAATTGAAGCCGCAATAGCCCTCCTTCATTCGAAGCTTGCCAAGCAAAAGCTCGTCTATGAAGCGCTGCGGGCTCATGGTCATTATCGACTCGTCAAAGGGGATGTTGAAAAGATAGTCTATACCGAGCGATTCAATGACGGCGGCCTTCTCATCGGCGTAGAGTATGCCCTTGACATTGCCCTTGCCTGTCACGTTTCGCGGGTGATTGGCAAAGGTGAAGACCGCGCTTGCAAGCCCCGTATCGCGCGCTGTATTGACCGTGCGTCTTATCAGCTCCTGATGACCCTTGTGCACTCCGTCGAAGTTTCCGAGAGCCACCACAGTACTGTCTATATTTGTAATTTCATCAAGACTGTTGAATATTTTCATTTTTTAAGAATCCTTTGTAAAAAATTTTGTCGGCGACGAGCTTCTTGTATCTGTGATTGTAAAATGCCACTCCGAGGAAAATCTCCTGCTCCTGATTTACAGATGCCTCTTTGGAAGCTCTATTTTCCGCTACAGCCTCGGATGCCGCCAAAGCCGCGTTATCCGCAGCCGCAACTCGCATATAGACATTGTAGGCCTCTCTATACTCAGGGCGCATATCAAGCTCTCCGCCTCCGCCCGCGAATTCCGGCTCGCGTGTGACTTTGGCGTCCCTCAGGGAAAGATGCCAGCCGTCGCAGAATTTGCGGCCTGTCTCATAAGAGACCACCACCTTCCCAAAGTGAGTGAGCGGATAATCAGGTCCTACCAAAAGAGCATTTATCGCCGCTTCTCTCTCCTCAGGGGGCAGCTCCGTGATGCGTGCGAGTTCCTCCGCGGAAACTGCCTCGTCTATCGAAAAGCGCCCGCTCGCCGTCCTTGTGAGCGCGCACATAGCCGCACCGCAGCCGAGAGCCGCTCCCACATCATGGCAAATCGTCCTTATATATGTGCCCTTTGAGCAGACCACATCAAAGGTAAGCTTAAGCTCCTCCGGATTTTCAAAATCACAGGCAATATTTTCAATCGAGCGTATATACACACGACGCGGCTTTATCTCAACCTCATCGCCTGCACGCGCGTAGTCATAAAGCCGTCTGCCCGCCACACGCACCGCGGAGTACTTTGGCGGCAGCTGCTCTATATAGCCCTTCATCGGCGAAAAAGCAGCCCGGACATCGCTCTCCGCAAAGCCCTTTCCCTCACGGAAGGCCTTTGCGAGCTCTGCCCGCTTATCCTCCAAAATCTCACCCTGCGTATCCAGAGTATCCGTAACAATACCAAGCAGCATGCTGCACCTGTAGCTTTTAAAATCCAGATCGAGATATTCCGTAATCCTTGCCGCGCTTCCGATACAAAGCGGGAGTACTCCCTCTGCCATAGGGTCGAGCGTGCCCGTATGTCCTATCTTACGCAGTCCTGTCGCTCTTCGCATCCTGTATATGCAATCATTTGAAGTAATTCCGGAGGGTTTTCTGAAAATCAAAATGCCTTCCTTTATCATCTGTCAAAATACTCCTCTACTTCCTTTTTCATGATTTCAATGGCCTTATCAAGCCCCTCGTGTATTGTGCAGCCCGAAGCGCGTACATGACCTCCGCCACCGAATTTTGCGCAGATTGCGGCCACATTTGCAAAGGATTTTGCCCTGGTGCTCACCTTTGTCTCACAAGGCCCGTTTTCCTTTAAAAATACAGCTACTTCCACGCCCGCGATGCTCCTTAGACTCTCTACTATACCGTCTGTCTCATCCATGGATGCTCCAGTCTTTTGCAGCATTTCCTGGCTGACATAGCTCATAGCCGCTCTGCCATCCGCAAAGATTTTCAGATGATTCAGCGACTCTGAAGATATCAAAAGCTTCGAAAGCTTTACATTTTGATAAAGCTCTACACTGACCTTGCTCGGCTCCACTCCCGCATCCAAAAGCTCCATCGCAATCCTAAATGTATCATGAGTTGTATTGGAATATTGGAAATTCCCCGTATCTGTGCAGATGCCGGCATATATCACGCTGCCAAGCTCTCCATCGATAAGCTGCCTGCCTGTGATTCTTTCCATCTCGCGCACGAGCGCATAGGATATTTCCGAAGCCGCGGCTATATCTCCGTCGATAAAATTAAAATCCGCAAATGGCTTTCCTGTAGCATGATGATCTATGCAGCCCAGCCGCCTGCCTGCGAAAAAGAAAGCCTTCCTTTCTTCAAAGCGTGAGACCTCAGAGCAGTCTACGCAAGCGCATATATCCGGCCTTTCGCCGTCAAATATCCTTGCGAAAAGCTCCTCCGGCGAATTCTGCGGCAATGTATCCAGTTTTATGCAGCAAGCATTTTCAAGAAAACGAAGGTTTGCGGGCAGCTCTGTATCTATAAGCACATAAGCCTTCTTTCCAAGCCTTCTGAGAGCAAGACAAAGTGACACAGAAGAGCCTACAGCGTCTCCGTCCGGATTTACATGCGGAAATATAAGCACCTTCCCTGCCTTCAAAAATTCTTTCGCGATCTCCTCAAATGTGTTATTTTCTGCCATTTTAAAAATCATCTTCGTCTTCATCGTATTCTTCTCTGTCCGGATAATTTTCAATTCCAAGCTCGTCGATTATTTTCGAAATATGTCTGCCATATTCCATAGACGTATCCGGCTTAAATATGAGCTCCGGTATGTGACGGAGCTTCACCTGCCGTCCTATTTCTCTTTTTATGAGACCCTTTGCGCTCTTGAGAGCCGCCATGACCTCATCCTTTTCCTCCTCTGCAGCCTCAGAGGCGATGCTCGCTCCGAGTATGGAGACATAGACCGTCGCATAGCTGCCGTCATTTGTAACCTCCACACCCGAAATGCTCACCATCGAATTTTGCAGTCTCGGATCCTTAAGCTCACGCAGGAGCATGGAAGAGATGATTTTCTTTATCTCCTCACCAAGCCTCCCCTGCCTGTATCCTTTTCCCATATTACTTCCTCTCTACCTCCGTCATGTGGAAGCATTCGATTACATCGCCTTCCTTGATGTCATTGTAGTTTTCTATGCCGATACCGCACTCATAGCCCTGATTTACCTCTCTCACGTCATCCTTGAATCTCTTGAGTGAGGAAATCTTGCCCTCATGTATTACAATGCCATCACGCACAAGCCTTATCTCAGCATTTCTGATAACCTTACCGTCCGTTACGTATGCACCGCCTACGATGCCCACGCCAGGTACCTTGAAGGTATTTCTGATCTCAAGCTGTCCGAGTACCTCTTCCTTGAATACAGGATCGAGCATACCCTTTATAGCGTCTTCTACGTCGTTTATGATATCGTAGATTACTCTGTAGGTTCTGATCTCGACATTGTCGCGGTCTGCCATCGCAGTCACTGCCGCAGGCGGTCTTACATTGAAGCCGATAATTACGGCGCCCGCAGTGCTTGCAAGCATTACATCGGATTCTGTCACAGTACCTACACCTGTATGTATTATCTTTACTCTTACATTTTCAGCCTTGAGCTTTTCAAGAGATGATACGATAGCGCCTACAGAGCCCTGTACATCGGCCTTGATGATAAGGTTGAGTTCCTTGATCTCGCCCTCCTGAATCTGGCTGAAGAGTGCCTCGAGTGTCGTGCTTGCATTTCTCGCGAGCACTTCCTCACGAAGCTTTGTCTTTCTGTTTTCGGCGATCTCTCTTGCGATCTTGTCATCCTTTACGGCATTGAATTCGTCTCCGGCCTGCGGTACATCCGTAAGTCCGAGAATTTCAACCGCCGTAGCAGGACCGGCCTTCTTTATCTTGTCGCCCTTGAAGTTTGTCATGAGCCTTATCTTACCGGAGCAGGTACCTGCTACCACGCTCATGCCCTGCTTGAGTGTACCATTGAGTACAAGAAGTGTAGCTACAGGACCCTTTGCCTTATCGAGACGCGCTTCTATGACTGTACCCAGAGCCAGTCTGTTTGGATTTGCCTTGAGCTCAAGCATCTCTGCCTGCAAAAGTATCATATCGAGGAGCTCATCTATGCCCTCGCCTGTCTTTGCCGATACCGGCACGCTGATCGTGTCGCCGCCCCAGTCTTCTACGAGTATGCCATGCTCCGTCAAATCCTGCTTTACCTTATCAGGATTTGCGCCCGGCTTGTCTATCTTATTTATAGCTACTATGATAGGTACTCCGGCTGCCTTTGCGTGGCTTATGGACTCTACTGTCTGCGGCTTTACAGAGTCGTCTGCCGCTACTACGAGGACAGCGATATCCGTAACATGCGCACCACGCGCTCTCATAGCCGTAAATGCCTCATGTCCCGGAGTATCGAGGAATACGATCTTCTGGCCGTTTCTCACAACCTCGGAAGCACCGATATGCTGCGTGATACCGCCGGACTCGGAAGCCGTCACATGCGTCTTTCTGATGCAGTCCAAAAGTGAAGTCTTACCGTGGTCTACGTGTCCCATTACCGTTATGATAGGCGGTCTCGACTTGAGATCCTCCTCATCATCCTCAAAGACCTCGAGGCCCTCTTCTACTACTTCTTCCTCAACATTTCCGAGCACAACGCTTATACCCAGCTCATCCGCGAGTATAAGCACAGTGTCCTCATTGAGATTTTGATTTATATTTGCCATGATTCCCAGCTTCATAAGTGCCATGATGACACGTGAAGTGGATATCTCAAGCTGCTCGCAAAATCCCGCTACCGTAATCGGGACATTTATAACTCTTGTACCTGCAGGCAATTCTTCCATATTTATCTGCGGTTCCTCCACTTGCTTCTCCTTTTTTACATGCTTCTTCGGCTTTGAAGACTTCTCAAGAGACTTCGTATCGCGCACGTTTTTGGCCTTCTTGCCACCCTCAAGCTTTGCAAACTTATCTCTTTCCTTGTCAGTCTTTTTCTTATCGTCATTGCGCTTTGTCGTAGGCTTCATCACCTCAGACACTGCCGGCTTGTCAAAGCTCTTCTTCCTGTCGCCATATGAGCCCTGATTTCTGTCTCCCTGACGCTGTGGTCTGTCGCCACTTTGACGATCTCCGCCCTGCCTTTGCGGTCTGTCGCCATATCTGCCCTGGCCGCCGTTTCTGTCGCCGTAGCCGCGCTCGCCGTTATTTCTATCGCCGTATTGACGGTCTCCGCCCTGTCTTTGCGGTCTGTCACCATATCTGCCCTGACCGCCGTTTCTGTCGCCATAGCCGCGCTCGCCATTATTTCTGTCGCCGTATTGACGATCTCCATCACGTCTTTGCGGTCTGTCGCCATATCTGCCCTGACCGCCGTTTCTGTCGCCGTAGCCGCGCTCGCCATTATTTCTGTCGCCATATTGACGGTCTCCGCCCTGCCTTTGCGGTCTGTCGCCATAGCCGCGTCCGTCTCTTCCGCCCTGCTGTGTTCCTTGAGCGTCTTTTGCGGAAACTGCCTGAGTCTCCTTTGCCGCCGGGCTTTCCTTTACAGCCGCGCCTTCGCTTGCCGGAGTGCTTTCTGCCGCCTTGCTTTCCGCACTTGCTGCGCCTGCCGGTGCCGCTTGCGTCTTTTCAGGCGCTGCTTGCGTGCTGTCTGCAGCCTGATTTGCGGACGCTGCAGCTGCCGGCGCTTGCTTTTGCTCTGCAGCCTGCGGGTTTTTCACTGCTGCCTGCGCCTCTACCGGCTTTTCGCCGGCAGACGAAGCCACCTGAACCGCCGCTGCTTCGCTTGCCTTCTCCTGCGCGGATGCTGCCGCAGTTTCCGCAACAGATGGCACCGCTTCTCCCATAGCCTTTTGTCTGTCTGTGATCTCCTTTGCTACCGGAGTGCCTACAGGACGTCTTCTGTTTTCCAGATCCTTTGAAACAACAGGCTTTCCGATAGGCGGCCTTGCTACGGGTCTGTCTCCTGCGCCGCTATTTGTCACTACAGGTTTTGCGTGCTGGATAGGCGGCTTTATATTTGCTGCCTTCACAACAACTCTCGGTTCATCTATATCATTTTGTCCGGCCTTTTTCGGCGGAGCCTTTACAATCTTTGTCTCCGCCGCGGCTCTGCTTTTCTTTACTATATTTCTTATCTTCGCAGCGTCTGCATCATTTAGCAGGCTGCCTGGTTCCTTTGCGTCTATGCCCATAGAAGTAATCTTCGCAAGCAATTTTTTTGTATCTACATTCAGCTCTCTTGCTATATCTACTACTTTTATAGTCATCGCGACACCCCCTTCTCCGATTGGTATATATCTATTTGCTTTATAATCACATTTGAAAAATTCTTATCCGTTATGCCAAATACCGCATTGCCGCGCACGCCTGCTGCCGCGGACAGCTCATCGCTTTCGCCGTATACCCTGTAGGGCACGCCGCAGCGCTCCGCCTCCGCTATGAGCTTTTTGCGCGTCTTTTCTGATAAGTCCTCAGTCATAAAAAGGAGCTTGAGTCTTCCTTTTTTCATAGCCTGAGCGCAGGTCTCCTGCCCGGACAGAAGATTTCCGGACTTTCTGGCAAAGCCCAAATAGCTATGAATCTTTTCTCTCATATTTTTTCAGCTCCTCAAACAGGCTCTCGCTTTGCTCCTTTGAAAGCTCCATTCCAAGGCTCCTTGCGATGGCGCGCTTCCTCATGGCCTTTTCAAAGCAGGTAGCCGCGGGACACAGATATACGCCTCTGCCCTTTGCCCTGCCTGTAGGGTCTATAGCGATTTTGCCCTCATATCCCGCTATCCTTATCAGCTGCTCCTTTGGCTTTGATTCCATGCAGCCTGCGCATCTGCGCATGGGAACGGATTTATTTGTCATCGCCATTCTCCTCTTCCACGTACTGTATGTGCGGAGCCTCACCAAAGTATTGTGTATGGCTCTTGATGTCTATCTTCCAGCCTGATACCTTTGCGGCAAGTCTTACGTTTTGGCCTTCCTTACCTATCGCAAGCGAGAGCTGGTAGTCAGGGACAACCGCAATCGCCGCCTTTGTGCCATCCTCCGCAGGGATGACATCCTCAACCTTTGCAGGGCTCAGGACGTTTGTTATGAGTACACGCGGATCCTCGTTCCATTCGATGATGTCAATCTTTTCGCCAAAGAGCTCGTCCACTACGGTCTGCACTCTCGCGCCGCGCGGACCTACACATGCGCCTATAGGATCCACGTTTTCGTCCGAGGAATATACTGCCATCTTTGTCCTCGAACCGGCTTCTCTTGCGACATTTTTGATCTCAACAACTCCCTCGCTTATCTCTGCTACCTCAAGCTCAAAGAGTCTTCTTACAAGTCCCGGATGCGACCTTGAAAGGTAGACCTGCGGGCCTTTGCTTGTCCTCTTGACGTCCATGATATAGAACTTCATTCTGTCATTTATCATGTAATGCTCGCCGGGTACCTGCTCTGTCACTGAAAGTATACCCTCGGTCTTTCCCATATTTACGAATATGGTGTCATTGCTTATTCTCTGGATAGTGCCCGTGATGAGCTCGCCTTGTCTTGTGATATAATCGTCAAAGATCATGCCGCGCTCGGCTTCTCTTATCCTCTGCACAATGACCTGCTTTGCGGTCTGCGCCGCTATGCGTCCGAAGTCTTTCGGAGTCACCTGATATTCTATGGCATCTCCCACCTCATAGCGCGGGTCGATCTCTCTGGCCTCCTCAATCGTGATCTGTGTCATAGTATCTTCGATTTCGTCCACAATCTCCATTCTCATGAGTACGACGATGTCGCCCTCTTCTCTGTCGATATTTACTCTTACATTTTCCGCAGTACCATAATTTTTCTTATAGGCCGATACCAAGGCCATTTCTATGGCTTCCACCAAAACGTCCTTTGATATTCCTTTTTCCTTTTCAAGCTCGCCGAGAGCCTGAATGAATTCTCTGTTCAATTTTATATACCTCTTTTCTTTTAGAATATTACTGCCAATTTTGTCTTTGCTACCTGTTCAAAAGGAATCGCAAGCTCCTTTTCCTTTGGCTTTGCGCCCTTTTTCGCTACCTCGCTCACCTTTATGCAAAGCATTCCGTCGCTGAGTGAAAGAAGCTCGCCGGTGTAGTTTTTCTTGCCTTCAAATGCCTTGTACAGGCTCACATCCACCTGCTTTCCGGCATATCTTATATAATCCTTTTCCTTGAGAAGTGCCCTGTCCATTCCGGGCGAGGATACCTCAAGATAGTAATTTTGCTCTATAGGGTCGAGCGCGTCCAGCCTGTCGCTCAGGAAACGGCTGACCTTCTCGCAATCATCCGTGTCCACATAGGGGCTGTCCGCATCTTCCTTTTTATCTATATATACCCTGAGAAACCAATCCTTGATCTCCTTTACAAATTCTACATTGTAGAGCTCATAGCCGTTTTCGTCCAAAAATCCCGAAAGCTCGCGTTCTACAATGTCCTTTACCTTTTCCTTCGCCATTTTTATCCTCTTTTATCTTCTTTTACTTTTATACTGCCCGTGCCGCCGGATTTCTCCATTTTTAAGCAATATTTTTTTCGCTTTGTTTTTTTCCAAACAATAAGAGTGGCCAATGACCACTCTTTTGCTTACCAAAACCTGTTGCTACGTACATATGGTATCATACTTTTGTTGAAAATGCAAGCTTTTTTTAGGCACCCAGCAAGGAAAAGAAATCAAGCTGGTCTGTCTCTGGCAGACCCTTGAATACATCGTGCGCCTTCAAAGCCTCTATCGCCGTCTTATTGAGCCTTGCCCTATCTGTAGCCTCCTCTATAGTACTGAAGGCTCCCTTCTCATACTCGCTAGCCAGCGCCCTTGCCGCCGTTTCTCCCACTCCCGTAAGAGCTACAAACGGAAGCAGCACCTTCTTTACTCCGTCCTCTTCGCTTGTCATAAAGCGCACCGCGTCTGATTTTCCAAGCCTTGCGGATGTAAATTCGTATCCTCTCGAATACATCTCATATGCCACCTCGAGCACTATAATTTCGTCCTCTTCCTTCTTTGTGGCATTATAGCCCTTATCGCGCAGCATATTCATTTTATCTACCACAGCCTGCTTTCCCTTGAGCATGGTCTCCGCATCGAATTCTGATACCTTTGTCGTAAAATATGTGGCATAGAATTCCACCGGATAGTGCACCTTGTACCAGGCCATTCTGTATGACATCATTACATAGGCCACCGCGTGAGCCCTTGGGAACATGTATTTTATGCGCTTACAGGACTCTATATACCACTCCGGGACATTATGCTCTATCATAAGAGCCTCCTGCTCCTCGGTAAGTCCCTTGCCCTTTCGCACGCCCTCCATTATCTTAAAAGAGTTTTGATTCGGGAGACCTTTTAAAATGAGGAAGTTCATAATGTCGTCTCGCGTGGAGATGGCTTCCTTCATCGTGGCCTGACCGCTTCGTATAAATTCCTGCGCGTTTCCGGTCCATACGTCCGTACCATGGGAAAAGCCGGCAATTCTTACAAGGTCCGCAAATTTGGTCGGCTTTGTATCGTCGAGCATCTGCCGTGTAAATGAAGTACCGAATTCCGGTATGCCATAGCTTCCGTGCACAAATTTGTACTCAGGATCCTTTATTTTCAAGGCTTCTATCCCTGTAAAAAGGCTCATTACGTCCTTGTCGCCAAAAGGCACAGTCAAAGGATCTCTTCCCGTCATATCCCAAAGATGACGCAGCATGGACGGGATATCGTGACCGAGTATATCAAGCTTCAAAAGGTTTTCATCTATCTTATGATAATCGAAATGCGTAGTCACTATATCTGAAGTAACGTCGTTTGCCGGATGCTGTACCGGACAAAATTCGTAGATTTCATGGTCATCCGGCACTATAATGATGCCGCCCGGATGCTGGCCTGTTGTCCTCTTTACACCCGTACAGCAATGCGCAAGTCTTTCAATCTCAAACTTATTTACCGGTATCTGCCGTTCCTCATAATACTTCTTTACAAAGCCAAAGGCCGTTTTCTCTGCCACCGTGCCTACAGTTCCGGCCTTGAATACATTTTTTTCACCAAAGATCTCTCCCACATACCTGTGCGCTACCGGCTGATACTCGCCGGCGAAATTCAGGTCGATATCAGGCTCCTTGTCGCCATTGAAGCCGAGGAAGGTCTCAAATGGTATAGTATGCCCTTCCTTTGTCATCTCCTCACCGCATTCCGGGCAGCTCTTATCCGGCATATCCACTCCGCAGTCATATTCACCGTCTCCATAGAGCTCAGCACCCCACAGGAGCTTTTTGCACTTTGGGCAGATGTAGTGCGGCGGAAGCGGATTTACCTCTGTAATGCCGGCCATAGTCGCCGCAAAGGATGAGCCTACAGAGCCTCGTGAGCCTACAAGATATCCATCCGAAAGCGATTTATTTACAAGCATCTGCGCCGAGACATACATGACAGCATATCCGTTTCCAATGATGGAATTGAGCTCCTTTTCAAGTCTTTCCAAAATCGGCTCAGGCAGAGGATTTCCATATATTGAGTAGGCCTTTTCCATGCAGGTCGTGCGCAGAGTCTCCTCCGCGCCCTCGATTTTAGGCGGAAATTTTCCCTTTGGCACCGGCAAAAGCTCGCCTATCATATCCGCTATTTTATTTGTATTTTCTATTACGACTTTTTTTGCAAGCTCCTCGCCGAGATACGAAAACTCCTCCAGCATCTCATCCGTCGTGCGCAGATACAGTCCCTGGCCGTTTTCCGCATCCTTGTAGCCCTGTCCTGCCATGAGTATATTTCTGTACAGCGCCTCCTCCGGCTCACCGTAGTGCGCGTCTGTCGTGGCTACTACAAGCTTTCCCTGCTTATCCGCAAGCGCGATTATCTTTCGATTTATCTCCTTGAGCGCCTCATAATCAGGCACTGTGCCGTTTTCAATAAGGAAACGATTGTTTATGAGCGGCTGAATCTCGAGATAGTCGTAAAAATCAGCGATTCTCTCTATCTCTTCCTCACTCTTCCCGTTTAAAATGGCACGGTAGACCTCACCGGCCTCGCAGGCCGAGCCTATTATGAGACCCTCCCTATGCGCCTCTATCACCGACTTTGGCAGACGCGGGCGCTTATAGAAATAGTTGAGATGTGAAATAGATACGAGCTTGTATATGTTTTTTATACCCTCCTGAGTCTTTGCCAGAAGTATGATATGATTTGTCGGACCGGCCTTGTAATCGATATTGCCCTCGCTGTCCACATGTCCAGTCTCATCATACACATAGCCTTCCATGCCATATATGATCTTTATATCTATATCCTTACTTTTCTTTAAATTTTTGGCTGTCTTGGCCGCGTCAGGAAAGGACTGCACCACGCCATGATCCGTGATGGCTACGGCAGGCTGTCCCCACATAGCCGCCTTTTTCACGATATCAGCCGCCTCGTTTAGGCCGTCCATCGCGCTCATCTTCGTATGCGCATGCAGCTCCACACGCTTTCCGAAGGCGCACTTATCCTCTCTTGGAGGCTTTGCGGCCCTTCCCGGTACTTTTTCTATATCGCGCCCCATCACCACAAGCACCTGCTCAAATTTATCAAGCTGCGCCTCGCCTCTTATCCTGACAAAGCTGCCCTCCGGAAGGTGCGTCTCCACATCCTCCCATTTTTGCGGCAGCATAAAAGCCTTTACACAGGCAGAGGTCTTGTTGTCAGTAATGAGAATTGTCGCGAGTATACTGCCGTTTTTCGTCTCCTTGCTTTCTTTTTTGAAAATCACGCCCTCGACAATGACATTGCCCGATTCCGGAGAAAGCTGCGAAAGAGCCGTAGCCTCACCCGCAATCGCCCTGCCCATTATGACATTTCCTTCCACAGGAATATACTTATCCTTGCGCTTCCAGCCGCCTTTGCCTCCTGCGGGATATCCGCCAAAAGCCGCTTGATTTCCCTGATTCCAGGCGCCTTGACCTCCGCGTGAGCCTTGAGCATAGCCGCCAAAATTGCCTTGTCCATAGCCTCCTTTATCAGGATTTATCTCGCCTGCTGCCACGCGCTCCTTGTAGACCCTCGCTGCCTCCTCCTGCATTTTGGCCATTTCCGCAAGAGCCTTTTTTTCCTCGTCAGCCTGCTGCTCTGCCGCTATGCGGCTTCTGTCCTCGTGATTTACAAAGGCTACGTTTGCGTATATGCCAAAGTCGCGTGCGAGATATTCGGAGAATTTTGCGGAAACTGCCTGGTTTAGGTTTTCGGCCGCCACTTCTCCGAGAGTATATAGCGTAAGAGTGGCTCGAGCGCCTTCTGGATTACTTGCTGCAGCGCCATCATTTGCTTTTTTATAAGAAAATTCCTCATTTACGATGGTCTTTGTATATTTGCTGTATGTGCCGTTTGCCTCGGCGATCATATGCTCGATATAGAGGCGTATTATCTCCTCAGGAGAGAGGATTACGTCCTCATAAATAAAGCGAAATGCTACATTTTCAAGGCCTGGCGCCTGATTTTTTACAAGCGCCAGAAGCCTGAGCACATCGCTGTATGGCATTACAAAATTCAGACAGATTTCGATGGTGAGCGTGCTTTGATCCCTGGAAAGGATGGCACGTCCTATCGAAAAGTGATAGTCTGATTTTGGATGTTTTCCTATTTTGTTCCAATTTATAGTAGATTCTATCAGTTGCTTCATTTTCAATCCTACATTTTTTCTGCAAGCCTTGCTATCTCAGTTGCGATATCTGCCTCGGCTACCGTATGCAAAATCTGTCCCTGCGCAAAGAGTACTCCCTTGCCGTCTCCGCAGGCTACTCCGAGATCCGCGGATCTTGCCTCACCCGGGCCGTTTACAGCGCAGCCCATGACAGCTACCGTAAGGCGCGGCCTTCCCTCTGCAAGTCTTCTCTTTTCAATAGGCGCAAGATAGCCTTCCACCTCGCGCACAATTTTTTCAAGGTCAACCTTTGTCCTGCCGCAGGTCGGACAGGATACTATATCTATGCCGGTATTTCTTATTCCGAGCACCTCGAGTATCTCTTTTCCGGCCTTCACCTCATTTAAAGGATCGCCTGTAAGTGATACCCTGAGTGTATCTCCTATGCCAGCCAAAAGGAGAGCGCCTATGCCTACAGCGGATTTGATTCTGCCCTTTTCCGGCGTGCCGGCCTCAGTCACTCCTATATGCAGAGGATAGTCTGTATTTTTTGCGACAATTCTATATGCCTCATATGTGAGACGCACATCCGAGGCCTTGAGCGATATCACTATATCTCCAAAGTCAAGATCCTCAAGTATTTTTACATTTCGAAGCGCGCTTTCGGCAAGTCCTCCGGCGCTCACACCGCCGTCTCTTTCGAGTATGTCCTTTTCAAGCGAGCCGGAATTTACACCGACCCTTATAGGCACGGCATATTCCTTCGCCTTCTCTACGACTTTTTTTACATTCTCGAGACTACCGATATTTCCCGGATTTATACGCACCTTGTCCGCGCCGTTTTCCATAGCCGCTATCGCAAGCCTGTAGTCAAAATGTATGTCCGCCACAAGCGGCACCTCTATGCCCTCTGCGCAGAGCGCTTTTTTTACGCGTCCAAAGCTCTCCGCTGCCTCCATATCGGGCACCGTAAGACGCACGATATCGCAGCCCGCCTCGGCAAGCGCGCGAGCCTGCGCCGTTACCGCGGCAGTATTTCTCGTATCTATATTTGTCATCGATTGCACTGTTATAGGTGCTCCGCCGCCTACATACAGCCCGCCTACTCTTACCTTTTTTGTCATATTTGCTCTCCGTTATAGCTTTGTGACGCTTATTTTGACTATGTTATCTATCGTTGTTGCTTGTATTGCTGCATACACTAAAAAATAACCGCCACTATCAATACTATTTTTTATCCTATTTTAAAATCCCCAAGTATAAATCTCCCTATATCCTGCCATGTCACATAAATCATGAGCGCAAAGAGCAGCATAATACCGATGAAATTTATCTTTGCTTCGATTTCGTCTGAGAACCTTCCCCTTGTAATGAGCCGCACTACGAGGAAAAGCAGCCTGCCACCGTCAAGCGCCGGAAGCGGCAAAAGATTCATCACAGCGAGGTTCATGCTGAAAAATGCCACAAAATAGAAGAGATAAGCAAAGCCCATATCAGCCGTAGCATCTACCATATAGGCTATGCCCACAGGTCCCGAAAGCTCTGAGACCGACACGCCACCCGTAAAGAGCTGTATCACTATTTGGTACAGAGATTTTACCATGTATACCGAGCTTTGCGCGCCCTGACCGATGGCTGTGAAAAGGTTGTGCCTTATTTTGCAGGTAACGCCGATTATGCTCCGTCCGTCCTCGCTTTGCGTCAGTGCGGAGGTCATGAGCACGGTATCAGCGCCACGCTTTACCTGAATCGTCACCTCGCCGTCTTCTGCCTTTGATATGGCCTCTGAAACGTCTGCCCACTCCTCGATTTTCGTATCGTCGATGTAGAGAAGCTCATCGCCCGCCTGCATCCCCGCAATTTCCGCAGGGCTGCCTTCGGTGACACTGCCTACCGTGGTAGAAGCAGAACCCATATATAGCATGAGGCTTGTCATTATCACGAGTGCAAGCAGGACATTCATCGCCACGCCCGCCACCAATATGATGGCCTTTGCCCAGGCCGGCTTTTTATTGAAGGAGCGCTCATCATCCGAATCCTCATCTTCGCCTTCCATCGCGCAAAAGCCGCCTATCGGAAAGATTCTGAGTGAATACTCTGTCTCGCCCCACTGGCGCTTCCAAAAAGCCGGACCCATGCCCAGCGCAAATTGGTTTACCTTGACCCCGAGTAGCTTGGCCGCGATAAAATGCCCAAATTCATGGACAAATATCAGCAAGCACACTATGATTACAGTGTAGATTATCATTCTCATTTTCTAATTCCCCCTTTTGTTTAGTGACTAGTGGGCAGAACCTCCTTCAGTCGGTATTTTTTCCCACTATCTCCTTCGTTTTCTCTCTTACTTCCCTGTCGATTGCGAGTATATCCTCTAAGCTGAGCTCATGCACAAGCTGATGCTCCTGCAAAATTCTCTCAATATATTCCTGAATTTCCACAAAGCGGATCTTTCTATCCAGGAACATCTGCACAAGCACCTCGTTTGCGGCATTCATAGCCACCGTCGCACTGCCGCCCGCCTTGAGAGCGTCATATGCAATCTTTATAGTCCGAAATACCTCCATATCCGGCTTTTCAAATGTGAGAGTAGCCGCCTTTGCAAAGAAATCGAGCGATGGCAGATCGTGATTGTCCTCCCTCTCCGGATAAGCAAAGGCATAGCTTATAGGGACGCGCATATCAGGCATTCCAAGCTGCGCGATTATGGAAGTATCTTCAAATTCTACCATAGAATGCACCACCGATTGCGGATGCACATGTATCTCTATCTTTTCAGCGTCTATATCAAAAAGCCATCTCGCCTCAATGACCTCAAGCCCCTTATTCATCATTGTCGCGGAATCTATCGTAATCTTTGCTCCCATGCTCCAGTTTGGATGGCGGAGCGCCTGCTCAAGTGTGACCTCCTCAAGCTGCTCCTTGCTGTATCCTCTAAAAGGCCCGCCGGAAGCCGTGAGAAGTATTCTTTTTACAGGCTTTCCTTCATTTCCCTGAAGGCATTGGAAAATAGCGCTGTGCTCGCTGTCTACAGGAAGGAGCCTCGGCCTCTTCGCAGAAACAGCGCCGTTTCCGCAGCCAAAAGCCTTTATCGTGTCTGTGATGAGCCTGCCGCCGGCGACAAGAGTCTCCTTGTTTGCAAAGGCTATGTCTCTGCCCTTCTTTAGGGCATAATATGTCGGTGCAAGTCCCCTCATGCCCATGAGCGAATTCAAAAGCAGGTCGCATTCCGACTCAGCCGCCGTAATAAGTCCTTTTTCTCCCCACACGACCTCTATATGCGGAAACTGCCTTGCTATCCGCAGTGCGTCGCTCTCCTCGCTCACACAGACAAGCTGCGGCGCGTATTTTTTTATTTGCTCTTCAAGCCGCTCTATTCTCTTTGCGCAGGAAAGTACCGTGACCTTGTACTTATCAGGATGTCTGTCTACTATGTCCAGTGCCTGAGTACCTATGGACCCGGTGCTTCCAAGTATTGCTATTTTTTTCATCTTTTTGTTGTCCTTTTTTCACGATTGTCACTTTTCTACGATTGTCACTTTGATTGTCACTTTTCGCGATTGTCCTTTTTTGCGCGAATGTACTTTAGCAGTCGCTATATTGATTCAAGCTATACGAATATGTCGTCGAGAACCTTCGCTATCTCTTCCATATTTATCGGCTTTACGATATGACCGTTCATGCCGGCCTCAAAGGATTTTATTTTGTCCTCTTCAAAGGCATTTGCAGTCATAGCGACGATAGGGATATTTGCCTTTTTATTGTTTGAGAAGGTGCGTATTTCGTGCGTTGCGGTATATCCGTCCATCTTTGGCATCTGAATATCCATGAATATGAGATCATATTTGTCCTCGTCTGTCTCATACATTATGTCTACGGCCTGTGCCCCGTCTACCGCAAAGTCTACCTTCATGCCCGCATTCTCAAGTATCGCGGCGGCTATTTCACGATTCAAATCGTTGTCTTCCACAAGAAGAACGTGTCTGCCCTTGTAATCGTAGTGCCTTGCTTCAGCCTGCTTGCTGCTTTCCTTATTATCCTTTTGTGACAATGCCATCAAGAGCTCTGACATAAAGAGTGGCTTTGGTACAAAGGCTGTGACGCCCGCTTCTTTCGCCTCCTGCTCAAAGTCCATCCAATCGTAAGCGGTGAGCACAATGATAGGTACATCCTCTTTTATGTGCCTGCGAATCCGTCGAACAGTCTCTATGCCGTTCATATCTGGCATCAGGTAGTCGATGATGTAGACCTTATACTCGTCCTTTGATTCTACCGCATCCTGCACGCGGAGGATCGCCTCTCTGCCCGACGCGGTCCAATCCGGCCGCATATTGATATCACGCAGCATTCTGCTGACACTTCTGCATGTATTCAAATCGTCGTCCACTATCAAGACCCTGGCTCCCAAAAGCTCCGGTATAGGCTCTTTATTTACAGCCTCTCCCGCAAGACGCACTTCCAAGGTGACAGTGAAGAGCGAGCCCTTTCCTTCTTCGCTCTCTACCTTGATATCTCCGCCCATCATATCGATGATATTCTTTGTGATGGCCATGCCAAGGCCTGTCCCCTGGACGCCGCTTACAGTCGAATTGCGCTCACGTGTGAAGGTTTCAAATATGTGCTCGAGGAATTCCGCGGACATGCCCATGCCGGTATCTCTTACCGAAAATTCGTATGTAGCGTAATTTGCTCTTGTAGCCGGCTTTTCCAAAAGTCGGATAAAGATATCCCCGCCGGCCGGCGTATATTTGATAGCATTTCCTATTATATTTATCATCACCTGATTCAGGCGCAATCTGTCGGTAATTATATCCTCGTGGATCACATCCTGGGTATCTATATAGAGATTTTGCTTTTTTTCGACCGCGAGGCCGTGCACCATGGTGCGCATATCATGCATCAAATCCGGAATGTGTATCGGTCTTTCGTCCAGCTTTACCGTACCGCTTTCAATACGGCTCATATCGAGAATATCATTTATGAGATTCAGCAAATGGCTGCTGGAAGTGCTGATCTTTGCCAAATACTCCTGCACCTGCTCGTGATCATCCATATGCGCCTGCGCCAGTGCCGTAAAGCCAATGATGGCATTCATAGGCGTACGGATATCGTGCGACATGCTGTTTAAGAAGGTGGTCTTCGCGCGATTTGCCTGCTGCGCCGCCGCCAAAGCATTGCTCAGCCGTTCCTGCTGCTCAAACTCCCTCATCTTCTCATCCGTGATATTGCGGCCGACATAGAGAACCTCGCAAACCTCGCCGTTTCCGCCCCTACTCTTTACGATAAAGCGCCCCTCAAACCAGTCATTTTCCGGGCTCTTATATTCCGTCGATACTGTGCTAACGTTCTTAAGCCTCTCCTGCAAAGTATCCAGATTGAGAAATTCTCGCATATCATCATGCATTTCGGGAGCTATAAAGGCAGAAATGATATTTTCCTTTATTTCGTCAAAATCCCCGACTGTCCCTGCAACTTTTTTCATAAGAGGGACGCTTGTCAAAACCTCATAACGATGCGTGATGAGCTCCGCGTTGAAGATAGTGGAATACATCGTGGACAGAGACGCGACGACCTCGGCATGCTTTCTCAACTCCTTGAGGCGCGCTTCCTCCAGCTCCCGCTCCCTCTTTTCCTGAGCATGATGCTCCTCGACGATCTTGTCGACATTTTGATAAGCGAGTATGGCCTTCAGACCGGGAAGATTTACTCTGCTCATAAAGTATTGGAAGTGATGAAGCTCACCATTGATTAGGCTGCGATTATATCCCGACATCTCTCCCTGCGTGTCCAGAATATTTTCGACATTTTTCGTCTCAAATGCCTTTCTGACTTCCTCTCTGTCATCCAGATATACCACATTGTCAATCCAGTATTTTCGAAAGTCATCCAGCGGAAATTCAAGTGCTCCGCCCGTTTTTAGGATTTCCTCGTATTCCGCTCCGAGCTTCAAGGCCCTTATCTTCTCGCTGTCCATGTCGACGAGATATACGTTCTGGTAATTTTTGGAAAGCGTGTTGAATATTTCGAGCTGCTCGTCGCGCTCCCTTTGCCGCGTGAGCTCTATCTCGCGCTGGCGTTCCTTTTCAGCCTCAAGCTTGGCGATGATGTCGTCTATATTTCTAAAGCCCGCCACGACTGAATTGAGGTTTTCGAGTCTGTAGTAGGTGTAGCGGAAATGATGCTCTATGCCATCCTTCTGTGTGCGGAAACTGCCGGTGAGTACTTCGTTGTCGAGGAAGTGCTCTCGCAGGTGGCTAAGTGAGATCTTTTTCCTGAAAACTTCACGATCCTCAGGATGAACCAATTCAGCGATAAAGTAATTACAAATCCGCTCGTATATGAATTTTTGATTGTGCTTTTCGTAGATGTCCATATTCACGTTGGACGTCATTTTGAGCATGCGCGAAAAGCCGTTTTCAAGGTCTATCAGAAATACATTATTGAAATCGCGCGCAAGGGCATTTATGACTGCGTTGCGCTTCATGTCCTCCATCTTTTCTACGGCGAAAATGACATGGCAAAGATTGCCTTTTTCGTCATCGCCCGCGCGGAAGAAGTGAATCCGGCAAAGCTCAGAGGAATATGATAAAAACTCAGTATAGATGTGGCGCTTTCCTTCCATACGAGCGGGGAGCGTAGTTCTGTCTATAAAGCTCAATGCATCATCAATGCTCCATTTCAGGGAAAGGCCGCGGATGACGCGCTCCGCGTTTATGTCGTAATTATCAGAGCCGGGTATGACGAGATTATCTATGCTCGGCGTAGTCTTGATCACACTAAAGGTGTTTTCCTGAATATTTACGCGGTGCATGGAAAAGAAAATGGCGGAGAGCGCGTCATATGCGCTGCGAATTCCTTCGGCATGCTTTTCCCTGCCGATATCGGCTATAAAGTCTGTATTACGAAAGGCCGCTACAAGGCGCAGTTCCTCTTCAGGCTCTGAAATGCGGCTATAACGCGCGGAATACTGGTGAATGCTACCGTCTTCTTCTATGACTCTGTAGTTATATTCGAGTTGCACACGCTCGCCCGCAAAGCTCTCAAGCAGCACCTCAGGCAAAAGAGCCTCTAAAAGGAATTCTCTGTCCTCCGGATGTACACGTCCCTCGGTATATGAGCTTATAAGCTTAGAATATTGAATGCTCTGAGTTGGGTCGTTTATTCCATGCGCCACATATCCCTTAAGCTTTATGATTTCGGCAACATCTTTTTTAGGGTATATCACATACACATTGAGGTAGTCTGCGGTCAATGCCGCCATCAAATCGATATGGTTCAACATAAGCTTCTCTCCCATCAACACAACTACTTTAGATAAGTATATACGTTATTATTGTATTGGATTTTTTGCGAATTTTCAACCGATTTTTAGAAAAATCCCGCGATGTCCGGCCTCTTCAAACCCGGGCGCAGTCGCTCTCTGGCTCAGTCGCTGCATCCGTATTTTTATATTTATAATTGGCTGTATTCCTCGTCAAGTACCGGTTCACACCATTCATTGGTACAAGCCTCGCCGGGCACTTCTACAGCGATGTGTGAAAACCAGCTGTCCTTTTTCGCTCCATGCCAGTGCTTTACATTGGCCGGAATCATTACAACGCTTCCTTCATGCAGGCTGACAGCCGGCTGACCTTCTTCCTGATACCAGCCTTCTCCGGCAGTACAGATAAGCAGCTGCCCGCCTCCGCTTTTTGCATGATGTATATGCCAATTATTGCGACATCCCGGTTCAAATGTCACATTGGCAGCAAAAAGTCCTTTTTCAGGATCTGTCAATGGATTCAAGAATGAATCGCCGATAAAATACTGGGCATATGCCGTATTTGCCTCGCCCATTCCAAACATGTTATGCTGCATAAAAGCATCCTTATTTTCAAATTTCATATTGCATTACCTCCAAAAAATATTATATATCACGATCGGCACGATTGTCCCGACTGGCACGATTGCAATCACCTCCTGTGCAACTATATTGTATGCTATTGTGCTTCTCTTTACAACAACATAGTGCATTTCTATTTGAAACTTCTTTCAAACGGGTTACTGTTCAAGCATGATGAATACGGACGAGATGCAAAAGATAATTTGAAACTTCTTTTAAACGGGTTACTGTTCAAGCGCCAGTATCGGTGTGGTTGAACAAAAGGATATCTTTCGGCCCTTATCGATATAAATTGGGACTTGATTCCACAAAAATGTATTTTCGCGCTGTTTTTTTGAGTGAAATACATTTTTGCGAAGCCATTTTGCTCGATTTTAGTCTTAAGGCGAACTTTTCTCTAAAAAAAATGTATTCTGCCTGGCTTTTTCTGTAGAAAATACATTTTTGCATTCGCAAAAATGTACCTTTTATAAAATCTCCGCACAAAAATACATTTTTGCGCACCACAGCTTCTCTATCCGAAAAAGGAACAAAATCAGGCCTGCCGGTAGATTAAATTGTGAAAAATCCGTTTTTAATCTACCGGCAGGATAGCTGAAAGCTTATGTCAAAGCTCACATTAGATAGAAACCCCGCTTGCGCGGGGATAAGTTACCGACCTCGCCTGAGGTCTGCACAACCTGAGGATCACCCCCGCTTGCGCGGGGATAAGTGAATCCAAGCAGACTGTAGCACAGGCAAAGAAGGATCACCCCCGCTTGCGCGGGGATAAGTTTCCATTAGACATGACATTTAAAACAGCCATAGGATCACCCCCGCTTGCGCGGGGATAAGTCATTTTGTCCTCCCTTGACTTTCGTTACTAAGGGATCACCCCCGCTTGCGCGGGGATAAGACCAGATAGGTACTTTTGATACTGCGTCTGGTAGGATCACCCCCGCTTGCGCGGGGATAAGGGCTTTACGAGCAGCTTCCGGCAGTGGCGAAAGGGATCACCCCCGCTTGCGCGGGGATAAGTCGAGGATTAAGGCTTTAAGGACCAAGCAAGCAGGATCACCCCCGCTTGCGCGGGGATAAGCTAGCTGGAAGCAGCATTATGAAAAGAGTGTTAGGATCACCCCCGCTTGCGCGGGGATAAGCGCTTATGAGCTTGTTGAAGATGGAGTGCTGCAGGATCACCCCCGCTTGCGCGGGGATAAGTCTCTGACTTCAACAGGAAGAGACATAAAAACAGGATCACCCCCGCTTGCGCGGGGATAAGTATACCATACCGTCAAAAAAGTTGCATCTCGAGGGATCACCCCCGCTTGCGCGGGGATAAGGGTCTGTTTTCGATGAAGGATGATTTAAACGGGGGATCACCCCCGCTTGCGCGGGGATAAGCCGTGTTTGGTATAATAGGCCTATTATTATCAAGGATCACCCCCGCTTGCGCGGGGATAAGGCATCAGAGCCGACCGTGCTCGTGGGTGCATGGGGATCACCCCCGCTTGCGCGGGGATAAGGTAAAAGAGAACCTGCGCCGCATAGGCCTTGTAGGATCACCCCCGCTTGCGCGGGGATAAGTAATCAAGATTATTTTCATCTCTAAACCACTCAGGATCACCCCCGCTTGCGCGGGGATAAGCTGAGGGATAGAATACTGAGTCTCAGGTATCCAGGATCACCCCCGCTTGCGCGGGGATAAGTTTCTTTGCGTTTGCAGGCTTTGCGGGTTTTCGGGATCACCCCCGCTTGCGCGGGGATAAGG